>NZ_CP020778.1:0-300000 GCF_002101295.1 Candidatus Pelagibacter sp. RS40 | reverse complement strand
ACAAAAATTTATATTTTAATTCCAATATATAATGATTGGGAGTCTGTTTCTGAACTTATTAAAGAAATAAATTTTTGTATCAAAGATATTGAAGCAGAGTTTTCAACAATAGTTATTAATGATGCATCAAGTAATCAGCAAAATATAAATTTAGAAAATATAGATAGTTTTAAAAATATTAAAATCATTAATATGAAAGAGAATAGAGGGCACGCAAGATGCATTGCAACTGGTTTAAAATATATTCATGAGAAACAAGAATATGACTATATTATTCCAATGGATGGTGATGGTGAAGACAGACCTGAAGAAATAATAGAGTTCACAAACCAAATTAAAAATTTTACCAACAAACCTATAGTAGGAAAAAGGGTAAAGAGAACAGAAAAATTAATATTTAAAATTTGTTACGAATTACATAAACTTATTACTTTCACTTTTACTGGAAAGTCAATTAAGTTTGGAAATTTCACATGTCTTCCAAAATCAACAGTCGAAAAAATGATAAATGAAAAAGCAACCTGGAACAGTTTTTCTGGATCATTAACTAAACTTGAAAAAGATTTGATAGAAATTCCCTCAATAAGAGGTGAAAGATATTTTGGACCATCAAAAATGAGTTTTTTTAATTTAATAAAACACTCTCTTTCAATAATTAGCGTATTCAGAAGAACAGTTTTAATTCGATCTGCCTTATTTATTGTTGTTTACATACTTTTAATTAAGAGCAATGCCTCAATTTTAACCTCAATGCCACTTTTGCTGTTACTATTTATGATCTATTCAATCTCTAGCTTAGCTTTAAGAGAAAATATGGACGAATTTGATCAGGCTCTATCGAATATTGATAATATTGATACTAAATAAAAAATATTTATCCCTAATTTTTATATGATAGTGCCATTAGCATTTATATCCTTATTTTTGGTAAGGAATAAAAATCAGCAGTATCTATTTTAGAAGAATATTGTCTTCTCATATTCCATTTTTTATGAACACCAGCACTTGCAAGACTTAGAGTTGCTCTACCATATCTATAATTTGTATTATCCATAGATCGCATTAAACTATTAATCTTTTCATCCTTTTCAGATGAGAACAAATTCTTCTTACCATCTGCATTTGACAATCCTGTAAGCATTACACCTGCTTTTTGATAACGATAACCGTTTTTAAATATACTTTCTAAGCTTGCAACAGCAGTTTTAACTGTTTCAATACTATTGTTTGTTGCAATTGGGAAATCAACCGTCTTTGAGTTTGAATAATATCCAAAGTTTCTTTGAAAAGGACTAGTTCTAACAAATACTGTAATTGCTTTTGCAACTAAAGACTCTGATCTAATTTTTTCAGATGCGTTTAAACAATAATTTGCAACAGCTTCTTTTAATTCTTGAAAAGTCTCAATTCTTTTTCCAAAAGATCTTGATACAACACAACTTTTTCTTTTAGTTTGAGTAATCTCAATATCAATACAGGGAACTCCTCTAAGCTCCATTGCAGTTCTTGAGCTTAAAACATTTGAGCTTTTTTTTATCCATGTATTTGATTTATTTTTGAGTTGTTTTGCATTGTAAATTCCATTTTTTTGATAAAATTTTGTGAGTTGTCTACCAACACCCCAAACATCATTAATTTCAACTTTCTCTAAGATTGGATCTAGATTTTCAATACCTATTAAGCTTGTAACACCTGACTGTTTTTTTTTTGCAATATGATTTGCAACTTTACTCAAGGTTTTTGTTTTAGCAATTCCAATACTGGTTGGAATTCCAGTCCATTTTAAAACTGTTTGTCTGATTTCTCTTCCTACACTTTCAACCTCTGTATCTGTATAATTTGATAAATCCATGAATGCCTCATCAATTGAATAAACTTCAATATCAGAATTAAACCTTTTAAGGGTTCTCATTACCCTTCTAGATAAATCTCCGTATAATGAATAATTTGATGAAAATACTTCTACTTTATTTTTCAAAATAATATCTCTTGCTTTAAAATAAGGTTCACCCATTTTAATCCCTAAAGCTTTTGCTTCGTTAGATCTTGAAATAATACAACCATCATTGTTGGATAAAACAACAACAGGTTTTTTTCTAATTCTTGGATTAAATAATCTTTCACAAGATACATAGAAAGAATTACAATCAACTAATGCTATTTTTTTAGAATACTGAGTGGATGACATAAGTTACTACTCCCCATATAAAAACATCTTGTTCTTCATTAATTAAAATTCTGTCCGTAAATTCTTTAGATCCAGATGTTAGAAATTTTTTATCTCTCTCTTGAACTAAAGTTTTAACAACAAGTTCGTCATGAACATTTGCAATAACAGTTGAAAAGTTTTTTGGTGTTAAGCTTTTATCAACAACTAATAAATCTCCATCGTTTATCCCAACGTCCAC
The DNA here is from genome assembly GCF_002101295.1 of Candidatus Pelagibacter sp. RS40. Classification (NCBI taxonomy): domain Bacteria; kingdom Pseudomonadati; phylum Pseudomonadota; class Alphaproteobacteria; order Candidatus Pelagibacterales; family Candidatus Pelagibacteraceae; genus Candidatus Pelagibacter; species Candidatus Pelagibacter sp. RS40. The sequence continues at coordinate 297,592 of NZ_CP020778.1, read as the reverse complement.
CATAGATTTTCCCTGAACTCTAATGATGAAAGTTGCTGGAACATTTTTGATCAAATGCACATTTAAATCGATATCTTCCTCGATATAGTCTGTTGCAGGCGATGGAAAACCCGCGCCAGCCTTATGTAAATAGTAGGGTACAGTTAGCTTCATAAATGTTCTTATTTTGTTCTAATTAATACATAAGTTTCAGAATAGTGTCAAATAGGTTGTATTTTGAGTCTGTAAGTGAATCAAAAGTGAATCAAAACGAGAACATTCAAACTAGATTTTGTATGGTTGTGGAAAACTTTAACAACAAGTAGTTTATTAAAAACAAAATGGAAAGTTTTAAAACATTAAAAGGCAGTTGTGGTTGTGGGAAAGTAACATATCAAATCAAAGATAAACCTCTCATAACGCAAGCTTGTCACTGTAAAGATTGTAAAAAATCAACAGGATCATCATTTGTAATTCACACAATGGTATTTGAAGATGACTTTAGTGTTGATGGCAATGTTTCATCTACGGAACTGCCTACAGGGAGTGGTAAAGGAATGAGAGCTTACTTTTGTGTAATTTGTGGTGTTTATGTTTACTGTCAATACAATATTTCATCTGGTAAGGGTGGAAGGATTGCTGTTAGAACAGCTACTTTAGAAAACCCCATTACTCCTGATGCACATATTTTTGTTAAGGACAAAGACCCTTGGATTGATATAGTTAATAAAAATATTTGTCATGATGAAATATATGACAGGGATAAAACTTGGTCTGAGGAAAGTTTAAAAAGATTAAATGAAAAAATGAATTAATAAAAATGTTGTCTTTAAAAAAATTAACATGTCATTGTGGAGCAGTAGAAATACAGGTCAATCTTAATGATGACATTGATAAACTTAAAAGATGCAATTGTTCAATGTGTAAAAGAAAAGGAACTATGGTTGCTACGATTGAAAAAAAAGATTTAAAAGTTATTAAAGGAGAGAATAAAATTAAAGTTTATCAATTCAATACTAAAGTTGCTAAGCACCATTTTTGCTCAGAATGTGGAATTCAAACACATAATCAAAGAAGAAGTGATCCTAATACTTATGGTATAAATATGGGTTGTATAGACGATATAGATGTGAATGAATTATTTAAATTTAAAACATTTATTAATGACGGTCAAAATCATATAAAGGATAGGAAATAAAATGAAAAAATTAATATGTCATTGTGGTGAGGTTGAACTTGAAATTAAAGAATCTGAAGGAGCACTTAATAAATTTTTAAGATGTAATTGTACACTGTGTAAAAAAAAGGGATATATAATGACCTTTGCTCCTATTACAGACGTAAAAATTAAGAAAGGTGAAGATAAACTTAAACTTTACCAATATCACACCAAAGTAGCAGAGCATTATTTTTGCTCAGAATGTGGAATTTATACACATCATAAAATGAGAAGTAGACCAGATACATTTGGATTAAATGTGGGATGCATCGATGATATTGATCAGTTTAAATTAGAAAATGTCGGTTTGAATGATGGTCAAAATCATCCAATGGACCAAAAAAAATAAATTCAATGAACACTGCAAGTGAATGTTTTGATAAGGTAAAAATTGATTGTTTTAAATTTATAAAATCTCAAGAAACATCGAAAGAAAAATTTAAAGGAAAAGAAAAGATGTTAAAATCTTTTTTAATTCCTGCTTGTTTTTGGATATCATCAAAATCTAAAAGCAAACATCCTTTTTTTTTAGGGTTAGTAGGCGGCCAAGGAACTGGCAAAACAACAACAAGTTCAATATTAGAAATAATATTAAAAAAATACTTTAAATTGAATGTCTTTAAGATCTCAATCGATGATTTTTATAAAACAAGAAAAGAAAGATTAAACCTTTCAAAAAAAATTCATCCTTTATTGATGACAAGAGGTGTTCCAGGCACCCATGATATAAATATTATGTTAGATTTTTTTAAAAAATCAAAAAGTAGAAATTTTAAGCCTTTTAAGTTACCAAAATTCAATAAAGCCATTGATGACAGATGTAAAAAAAATCAATGGTACACTTTAAAAAAAAGACCAGATGTAATTATATTTGAGGGTTGGTGCGTTGGTGCGAAAGCAGAGAAAAATAGTACCTTAAAAAAAAGTATAAATTCTATGGAAAAATCAAAAGATACCAAGTTGATATGGAGAAAATATGTAAATAATGAATTGAAATCAAAATATAAAAAATTATATGACCAATTGGATTGTTTAATATATTTAAAAGCTCAAAGTTTTTCCTTGCTTCAAAAATGGAGACTGATCCAAGAAAAAAAATTATGGTTAAAGAATAAGAGTAAGAAAACTAAAAATAAAATTATGACAAAAGAGGATGTGCTAAGTTTTATGCAAACTTATCAAAGAGTAACCCAAAATATGTTTAAATTTGCTCCAAAATATGCATCAATCATTTTTAATTTAAATAGTGATCATCAAATAAAATCTGCAATATACAAAAAATAAATGAAAAAAATTATTCTATCATTTTTATTATCTACTTTATTTTTTAATAATGGAAATGCTATAAGTTTATATCAGGCTCTAAATGATACTTATAAAAATAATACACAACTAAATGCCGAAAGAGAAAATATAAATGCTGCTGAAGAAGATATTAATATATCTAAGGCAGATTATATGCCTTCACTTTCTTTAAGTGGATCAAAAAGTTTTGAAAATACAAATGAGTTAACAACTCAAGGTGGAACAGATACAAGTATTGATGATGTAAACCCACTTAGTTCCTCAATTAAATTGGAACAAAAATTGTTCGATCAAGGAAGGGATTTTACTCATCAGAAAAATATTATTGGACTTGAACTTGCAAAAGCAAGACTGGTTAAAAAAGAACAAGATATTTTATATAGTGCTATAGATGCATTTACTGGATTAATTCTTGCAAGGGAAAAACTTAATATTAATAGAAGAAATTTAAATTTACTTATAAGACAAGTAGAAACTGACAAAGTAAGACTGGATAGAGGACAAATTACAATTACGGATTTATCACAGTCAGAATCTTCATTAGCAGGAGCTCAAGCACAATTCACACAATCAAAAAGCGATCTTTTAATCAGTAAACTAAACTATGAAAATATTATTGGAAATATTGATGACCCAAGTAAATTAAAAAAATCTTCAAATTCAATTGTTAAAATTCCTGAAAATTTATCAAAAGCAGTTTCACTTTCTAAAGAAAATAATCCAGATATAAAAATTGCAGAGCTAGAATTAATTCAATCAGAAAAAGATATAGAAATTTCAAAATCAGATTTAAGTCCAACAGCAAGTTTATCTTTAGAGAGATCTTATAATTATGATCTTAGTACTACTTATGATGAAAGAGAAAAGGACGTTTTAAAAGCAACTGTTAATTGGCCGTTTTATTCAGGTGGAAAAAAACGTTCTAAAGTTAAAAAAGATTCAAATTTAAATTATAGAAAAAGATTATTACTAGAAGACACAATTAAAACTAATGAAACGAATGTTGCAAGTGCATGGTCAAGTCTAGAGGCCTCTAAAGGATTTTTAAATTCTGTTCGAGCACAAGTAAGAGCAGCTAATATAGCATTTGAAGGTATCTCTGCTGAATATGAGAGAGGCTCTAGAACAACATTAGATGTAATCCAGTCTAATTCGCTACTTCTATCTGCCCAAATATCTTTAGCTAACTCAGAGAGAAATTATCTTCTATCTCAATATAGCCTTCTTAAAGCTGCAGGGCTTTTAAACAAAGAGTATTTAAACCTTAAATAATCAGCCTTTTTAAAGAATTATAATTTATATATTGCGAATGAGAACAAAATGTGTACATTTATTTCATGATTCGACTGTTAAAAAACGTAAAAAAAGAGGCAAAAAATGACGAAAAATAACCTAAAAGTGGTGAAATCCACAAAAGATAAAGAATTGGAAAATAAAGAGAAAAATAAAGCATTAGACGCAGCAATTAGCCAAATTACAGATAACTTCGGAAAAGGTTCTGTAATGAGACTTGGCGAACAAAAAGCTATGGATGTTGAGTCAATTTCAACAGGGTCTTTAAGCTTAGATCTTGCACTTGGAATTGGTGGACTTCCAAAAGGAAGAATTATTGAAATTTATGGACCAGAGTCTTCTGGAAAAACAACATTAGCATTACAAGTAGTTGCTGAAGCACAAAAAGCTGGTGGTATTTGTGGATTTGTAGATGCAGAGCATGCACTAGACCCAGTTTATGCAAAGAAACTAGGTGTAAACACAGAGGAATTATTAATTTCTCAACCTGATACTGGCGAACAAGCTTTAGAAATTACTGACACATTAATTAAATCTGGCTCAATGTCAGTTCTTGTTGTCGACTCTGTTGCAGCATTAACTCCAAGAGCAGAAATAGAAGGAGATATGGGTGATACTCATGTTGGTCTTCAAGCAAGATTAATGTCTCAAGCATTGAGAAAATTAACTGGTTCAATTTCTAGAACTAACACAATGGTTATATTTATTAACCAAATTAGAATGAAAATAGGTGTTATGTTTGGAAGCCCAGAAACTACATCAGGTGGTAATTCTTTAAAATTCTATTCATCAGTTAGAATGGATATTAGAAGAATTGGAGCTATCAAAGATAAAGATAATATCATTGGAAATACAACAAGAGTTAAAGTGGTTAAGAATAAAGTTGCACCACCTTTTAAAGTTGTTGAGTTTGATTTGATGTATGGAAAAGGAATTAGTAAAGTAGGGGAACTAATCGATCTAGGTGCCAAGGCAGATATCGTTGAGAAGTCTGGCGCCTGGTACGCTTACAAAGGTGAAAAGATTGGTCAAGGTAGAGAAAACGCAAAAGTTTATCTTGAACAAAATCCAACAGCTGCTGCTGAAATTGAAATGGCAATTAGAGAAAAAGCTGGTGTTATTTCAAAGAAAATCGAAGGCAATCCTTTGAACGACGATAAAGTAGAGGCAGAAACAAAAGAAGAAGTTCCTACTAAAAAAAATTAGCAGAATAACTTTTAGTTATTAAAAAGGCGCTTGAAAGAGCGCCTTTTTTCCCTTCCAAGGTGTAGACAACATTCAAAAATGCTGTATTTTAAAAAATATGGCAAAAACCTTAAATGAGATCAGAACTACTTTCCTAGATTATTTTGAGAAAAATGATCACAGGATAGTTGAGTCTTCAAACTTAGTACCAAACAATGATCCTACTTTGATGTTTGCAAACTCAGGAATGGTTCAGTTTAAAAATGTTTTCACAGGTTTAGAAAGAAGAGATTATCAAAGGGCAACTACCTCTCAGAAATGTGTGAGAGCAGGTGGTAAACATAATGATTTAGAAAATGTTGGTTACACGCCAAGACACCACACATTTTTCGAAATGCTTGGTAATTTTTCTTTTGGAGACTATTTTAAAGAAAAAGCAATTGAACTTGCATGGAACTTAATCACTAAAGATTTTGGATTAGATAAAGATAGACTTTATGTAACTGTTTTTCATGAAGATGATGAAGCCTTTAATTTTTGGAAGAAAATCGCGGGTTTTAGCGACGATAAAATAATAAGGATTGCAACATCAGATAACTTTTGGTCGATGGGAGAAACTGGCCCATGCGGCCCTTGCTCTGAAATTTTTTATGATCATGGGGATCATTTATATGGTGGCCTTCCCGGAACTAAAGAAGAGGATGGGGATAGATTTATTGAAATTTGGAACTTAGTCTTTATGCAGTTTGAACAAGTTTCAAAAGATAAACGAATTAATTTACCAAAACCATCTGTTGATACAGGAATGGGATTAGAGAGGATAGCAGCTTTACTTCAAGGCACACATGATAATTATGAAACAGATCATTTTAAAAAATTAATAAATTCAACCTCAGAAGCTGTAAAAGTAAAACCGAACGAAAATAATTTATCAAGCTTTAGAGTTATTGCAGACCACCTAAGAGCAAGTTCTTTTTTAATTGCAGAAGGCGTACTTCCATCAAACGAAGGAAGAGGATATGTCCTAAGAAGAATTATGAGAAGAGGTATGAGACATTCTCATTTACTCGGATCAAAAGAACCAATTTTTTATAATATTTTTAAAACTTTGATGGATGAGATGAAAGGAAATTATCCTGAAATTGAAAGAGCAGAGTCTTTAATTCGTGAAACATTAAAGATGGAGGAAGAAAAATTTTTAGTACTTCTTGATAGGGGAATAAAAATTTTAAATGAGGAAATTTCAAAAATTGACAAAGTTTTACCTGGTGAAGTTGCTTTCAAATTATATGACACTTATGGTTTCCCATTAGATTTAACCCAAGATATTTTAAAAAGTAAATCTTTAACAATTGATAACGATAAATTTAATACTTTAATGCAAGAAAGTAGAGAGCTTGCAAAAAAAAATTGGAAAGGTTCCGGAGATAGTGCTGTTGATGATATTTGGTTTGGAATAAGAGAAAAGTTAGGCGCAACAGAATTTTTAGGTTATGAAACAAATCAAGCTGAAGGAGTAGTGCTTTCATTATTAAAAGATAATAAAGAAGTAGATCAGATTAACTCTGGTGATGAGGCAATGATTATTATCAATCAAACTCCTTTTTACGGAGAGTCGGGTGGACAAGTTGGTGACAAAGGAGAAATTATTTCAGGTGAATTTGTTTTTGAAGTTGAAGATGTACAAAAAAAACTTGGAGATTTATTTGTTCACTATGGAAAAGTTAAAAAAGGATCAATTAAAAATAATGAAAATGTGGAGATGAAAATAGATATTGAAAGGCGAGATAATGTAAGAGCGTATCATTCAGCAACACATTTATTGCACGAGTCTTTAAGAAGAGTTTTAGGCACACATGTTACTCAAAAAGGCTCATTAGTTGAGCCTGACAGATTAAGGTTTGATTTTAGCCATATGAAACCAATTTCTAGCGACGAAATAGAGAAGATAGAAACATACGTAAATTCAATGGTTAGTAATAAATCTGAGGTTAAAACAAGGATAATGACACCTAAAGAAGCAGTAAATAATGGAGCATTAGCTTTGTTTGGTGAAAAATATGGTGATGAAGTGAGAGTTTTATCAATGGGAAGTGAAAAAGATAAATATTTTTCAACAGAGTTATGTGGTGGAACTCATGTAAGAAATACTGGGGATATAGGAAAATTCAAAATTGTGAGCCAATCCTCAATTGCAGCAGGTGTAAGAAGAGTTGAGGCTTTAAGAGACAAACAACTAGATGATTATTTAAAAAATAAAGAAAAATTATCTGATTTATCAGCTCAAAAGGATGAACAAACTATAAAAGAGATTTCAGAAAAAATCATTAAAGCAGGAGGAAAACCAGATTTAAGTAATAAAGATCAAAAAGGTTTAATAAAAGATCTTTCCAAACAACTTGAACTATTAAGTGTTAAATCAATTTTGGAAGACAAAAACAAAAATGTAATTAATGATGAGACTATAAATGGAATAAAAATAAGATTACAAAAGGTTGATGGATTGCCACCAAAAGATTTGAGAAAATTGGTGGATAATGGAAAAAAAGAATTAGCAGAAGGTATTGTAATCGTATTTGCTAACAAGGATGACAAAGTAGGTTTAGCAGTTGGCATCACAGATAATCTGATTGAAAAATATGACGCGGTAAAATTTGCAAAATTAGGTTCTGAAATAATTGGTGGCAAAGGTGGTGGGGGTAGAAAAGATTTCGCTCAAGCTGGCGGTACTGATCCAGGTAAAATTGATGAAGCTATAAGTAAACTAAAAGAGATAATTTAATTTTTTTCAATAAACTCAATTATTTTTTCACTAGTTAACTTATCTATAGAAGTATTATTTAAACTACAGTCATAGATAAAACTATTGTCATTCAAAGGTTGAAATTTTTTTGATGAATTATTGAAGAAAATATAATTTTTATTATCTGAAAAAGAAAGCATATGTGAAATACCATTATCAATAGTTATATTAAATTTAGTTAATGATCCAAGAGCTGTAACAAGCATTGGTTTTTTAAATTCTGCACTCGATTGATCTTCTGGAAAATAAGCTTTTTTTACTTTTTGCTTTATTTTTGCGATTAATTCCTGAAATTTGTTCTCAATAAAAAAAGTAGGAATAAATTTATCTGAAAAATAATTAGCAACCTTAATAATTTCTTCATAATTTATTTCTTTAATTCGTGTTGGATGACCTGCTGTAATTGAAAAGCCAACATAATTTTCATTAGGTATTAATTTTTTTGCTTCGTTAATAAAATTGTTTGGGATTGAAATCTTATAATTTGGTTTTATGTTTAATTTTTTAATTTTATTAAAATAATCAATTATTCTATTTGCAAAAATTTCTCTCTTTCTCATAAATGTAATAGGCTTGCTCATCAAATAGTTTAAGCATGGAGAAACATAATATTTATGAGGTATTTTTCTATAAATTAAAGTATTTTTAAATCTTGTCTGGTTATCAATTATTAAGTCAAATTCATCAAATTCAAAATTTTTAATAACGTCTTTAGATACTTTTATATGATGATCTCGAAACCCAAAGTGTTCTGGAAAATTTTTAACAGTAATTAAATTATCAGGCCTATATTCCTGAAGTTTTGTATCAAACCAAAAATTTCCTAAATCAGTTGAAAAATAATACAGGTTTTTAGGCTTAAGGTTGTCATTTATATAATTGAGCGTTGGTACGGAAGTGAGCGCATCGCCTATACCTCCCCCAGTGTTAATAAAAAGAATATTATTTAAATTATCCAATTAATTTAGTTTTTTTTCTAAATTTGATTTTATTACTTCTAAAAACTGATTTGTAGTTAAGTATTTATTTGCTGGACCGATCAATATGGCCAAATCTTTAGTCATATGACCTTGTTCTACAGCATCAATACATACAGTCTCTAAACTTTGAGCAAATTTAATAAGCTCTTCATTGTTATCTAATTTTCCTCTATGCGCCAGTCCTCTAGTCCATGCAAAAATCGAGGCAATTGGATTTGTTGAAGTTTCTTTTCCTTGCTGATGCATTCTAAAATGACGAGTAACTGTTCCGTGGGCAGCTTCTGCTTCCATAGTTTTTCCATCAGGTGCTAACAGTACACTTGTCATAAGTCCTAGAGAACCATATCCTTGTGCCACAGTATCAGATTGAACATCACCATCATAATTTTTACAAGCCCAAATGTATTTACCACTCCATTTCATCGCACAAGCAACCATGTCATCGATTAATCTATGTTCATAAATAATATGGTTTTTTTCAAACTCAGATTTAAACTCATGCTCGTAAACTTTCTGAAAAATATCTTTAAATCTTCCATCATATTTTTTTAAAATTGTATTTTTCGTTGATAGATAAACAGGCCATTTTTTAATTAATCCATAATTGAAACAAGACCTTGCGAAATCTTCTATCGATTTATCTAAATTATACATTGAAAGTGCAATTCCTGGACCTGGGAAATTGAATACTTCATATTTTTTTTCATCACTACCATCCTCAGCAGTCCATTTGACTTCAAGCTTACCTTTGCCAGGTACTACAAAATCTGTTGCCCTATATTGATCCCCGAAAGCATGTCTGCCTATTATTAATGGATCAGTCCAAGATGGAACTAGCTTTGGAATATTTTTACAAATAATTGGTTCTCTAAAAACTGTTCCTCCAATAATATTTCTTATAGTCCCATTTGGAGATCTCCACATTTTTTTGAGACTAAATTCTTTAACTCTTGCTTCATCTGGAGTTATTGTTGCACACTTTATTCCAACACCATTTTTTTTAATTGCATTTGCACAATCAATAGTAATTTGATCATCCGTATCATCTCTACTTTTCATACCAAGGTCGTAATATTCAATTCCCAAATCAAGATATGGGAGAATTAATTTATTCTTGATAAACTCCCAGATCACTCTGGTCATTTCATCACCATCCAATTCAACAACTGGATTTTTTACCTTAATTTTACTCATTTTTTTGATGTATCTTATTAATTGAATTTCTGCATTTTATATACATATTAATCAAAATTTATCAATTAATCGAGTTAGCTATGTTTGAGAAAATATTCCCAAAAATTCATAACGAAGGTTACAAATTTATTGTAATTTTCGTCTTTGCAACAATAGTATTGTATTTCATTCATGGATTTTTAGGTTTTGTTGGTTTAGTTCTATCTATCTGGTGTTATTATTTTTTTAGAGATCCAGAGAGAATTTCAATCGGAGATGAAGATTATCTTACAAGTCCAGCTGACGGAGTTGTTCTTCAAGTTTTTGAGACTAATGGTCCAAAAGAACTTGGTTTAGAAGATAGAAAATTTACCAAAGTTAGCATATTTATGAATGTATTTGACTGTCATGTTAATAGAATTCCTTGTTCAGGAAAAATTACAGAAATTTTGTATAAACCTGGAAAATTTATTAATGCGTCTTTAGATAAAGCAAGCGAAGACAATGAGAGAAATTACTACAAATTAAACAATACATTTGGTGAAGATATTATTGTAGTTCAAATTGCAGGTTTAGTTGCAAGAAGAATTGTAACAGAAACATCAGTAGATCAAGATCTCAAACAGGGTGATAGAATAGGAATGATTAGATTTGGAAGTAGAGCTGATTTATATTTTGAAAATTATAAACCTTTAGTCAAGGTCGATCAAAAAATGATAGCAGGTGAAACTTTAATAGCCAAAAGGTAAGATGGAACAATCAAAAGAAAATTTAAAGTTAGTATCAAATAAAAATTCGAGAATAATTTTACCTAACATTTTAACATTATTTGGTGTTTGTATTGGTTTAAGCTCAATTAAATTTGCTTTTGATGGGAATTTTGAACTAGCAATTATAGCTGTAATTGTTGCAGGTATTATTGATGGCTTAGATGGCAGAATTGCAAGATTGATAAAGGCTACATCAAAAGTTGGAAAAGAGCTTGATAGTTTGACTGATGTAATAAGCTTTGGTGTTGCACCTGCTTTTATAATGTATTTTTGGTCATTAGTTGAAATTGGTAGATTGGGTTGGTTGGTTGCATTAATTTATGTTGTCTGTGTAGCATTAAGGTTAGCAAGATTTAATGTTTCATCCAGTGAAGAACCATCATGGAAAGATAATTTTTTTGTTGGCATACCATCTCCTGCAGGTGGAATTTTAGTTTTAATGCCCTTAATTTATAGTTTAAGTGAATTTCAAATATTTAATCCTAACTACCAAATTTTAGTACCATCTCTATTTATTATAATTTCAATTTTACTCATTAGTAAAATTCCAACTTACTCGTTGAAAAAAATTGTAGTTCCTAGGAATACTACAATTTTTCTTTTATTTTCTGTTATACTATTTTTTGGTCTTTTGTTTATTTATACTTTCAATACAATTGTAATTGCAGGAACAGTTTATTTATTACTTGTCCCAGTAAGTGCGTTTCATTTCTACTCAATTTTAAAAAGCAAGAAAATTGAAGAAATTGATGATATTGAACATCATGAAGATGTTTTGTAATAAAAATTAATTGAAAAAAAATAAAATCTCAAAAAATTGGATAAATAAGCAAAAAAGAGACATTTACGTAAGACAATCAAAACTAGAAGGTTATCGTTCTAGGGCAGTTTATAAACTTCAAGAGATACAAACAAAGTTTAAAGTAATTAATAATGGCATGTCTATAGTTGATCTAGGAGCTGCTCCTGGAAGTTGGAGTGAGTTTATTTCCAGAAAATTCAAAAATATAAAGCTTGTCGCAATTGATCTTAAAGAATTAGACAAAATTGAAAACGTTACTCATATAAAAGGTGATTTTACAGATAAGATTACTCAAAAAAAAATTGAAAAAAATTTTGATGAAAAAATCGACTTAGTTGTCTCTGATATGGCGGTAAATACCACCGGCAATAAAAATGTAGACTCACTTGTTACAGGGGAGTTAAGCATTGAGGCCATGAATTTTTCACTTAAAATTTTAAAAAAAAACGGCGTTTTTGTCTCAAAAATCTTTATGGGATCAAGTTTTAATGAAATTGTTGATAGTGCTAAGAAGAATTTTAAAGAATTTCATGTTTATAAACCTCCCTCAAGCAGAAAAGAGTCTAAAGAAAATTTTATAATCTGTAAAAATTTAAGGTAGCTACCTTTAAATTTTCAAAGAATCGTATATACAAGGACATGGAAATCATTAAAGAAGCACTCACATTTGATGACGTAACCTTAGCACCTAATTATTCACAGGTACTACCATCAGAGGTCAACACATCTACCAATCTATCAAAAAATTTATCTCTAAAGATACCTTTATTAACATCTGCCATGGACACAGTTACAGAATCTAAAATGGCAATAGCGATGGCTGAACTTGGAGGTATCGGAGTAATACACAGAAATTTGAACATCGAACAACAAATTTCAGAGATAAGAAAAGTTAAAGCAAAAAAATGCCTTGTAGGAGCAGCTGTTGGAGCAAGTCCTCGGGAACATCTAAGAGCACAAAAAATTTTAAAAGAAAATTTAGATTTAATAGTTGTTGATACTGCACATGCACACACAAAAAAAGTTGGAGAGATAATAAAAAAAATTAAAAAATTAAAACCAAAAAAAACTAGCTTATGTGCTGGAAATGTTGCAACTGCAGAAGCTGCAAAATACTTAATTAAATTAGGTGTAGATATTATTAAAGTAGGTATTGGTCCGGGATCAATTTGTACAACAAGATTGGTTGCTGGAATTGGTGTCCCCCAACTAAGTGCTATTTTAAGTGTTAAAAAAGGAATGGGAAAAAGTAAATGTACTTTGATAGCTGACGGAGGAATAAAATTTTCAGGAGATATTGCTAAAGCTTTAGCGGCTGGCGCTGATGCTGTTATGATAGGGTCTTTATTTGCAGGAACTGATCAAGCTCCAGGTAAAATTATAAAAAGAAATGGAAAATTATTTAAAAGCTTTAGGGGAATGGGTTCTATTGGTGCAATGAATAAAGGATCAGCCGATAGATATTTTCAAACTAAACAAAAAGATACTTCAAAATATGTTGCTGAAGGAGTTGAGGCATTTGTAAAATATAAAGGATCAGTAAATAAAATAATTTATCAATTAGTAGGAGGGTTAAAGTCATCCATGGGATACCTTGGTTCACCTAAAGTTGTAGATTTAAGAAAAAAACCTAAATTTGTAAAGATAACCAAAGCTGGATTTTATGAAAGTATGGTACATAATATAGATGAATTAAAAAAATGATATTAAAAATATTTATCTTTTGCATATTTATACTTGGTTTAAGTCCAATAGCTAATGCAAGCGAAAATAATTTTTATGATAAAGGTAAGAAATTGTTTAATGAAGAAAAATACGATGAATCAAAATTTCAGTTTGAGAGAAGCATTGTATACAATCCTAAACATTCAAATTCATATCTTTATTTAGGAAAAATTTTTAAAATAGAAAAAAATACTAAAGAGGAAGAAAAAAACATTAATACTGCTTTATTATTAGATCCAAGAAATGAGGAGGCAATGTATATTTTAATTGATCTAGAATTAGAAAGATCAAATTTTTCAAAGGTTCAAGATTTAAAAAAAGATTTTAAGAAAATCTGCAATACATTATGTGAAAAATTAACTTCTATAGATACAAGACTTAAAGATTTTGAAAAAAAAGATGCTTCTTGAGAACAGTCTTAAGAAAATCTTGATAATAGATTTTGGTTCACAGTTTACTCAATTAATAGCAAGAAAAGTAAGAGAACTTGGGGTTTATTGTGAAATTATCAGTCATCATAAATCAAATAATATTAAACTTATAGATAAAAATGTTAGTGGGCTTATATTATCTGGAGGGCCTTTGAATGTTTATCAAAGTAAAAAAGTAAAATTTAATAAAAATTTACTAAATTCTAATATTCCAGTGCTTGGAATATGTTTTGGTCACCAAATAATATCAAAAGAATTAGGTGGCAAAGTTAAACAATCAAAATCAAGAGAATTTGGTTTAGCAAAAGTTAAAAAAGTAAAAGAGAGCATTCTTACAAAAGATTTTTTTACAAAAAATGAAAATAATGTCTGGATGAGCCATGCAGATGAGGTGACCAGATTACCAAAAGATTTTAAAGTAATAGGGAAAACAAATAATGCAAAACTATGTATAGTAGAAAACACCAAGAAAAAACTATTTGGTATTCAGTTTCATCCAGAAGTAACTCACACAAATAGAGGAAAAATAATCTTAAGAAATTTTGTATTTAAAATTTGTAAAATTAAAAGAAATTGGTCGTCTAGAGACCAGAAATTAAAGCTTATTGATCAAGTTAAAACTCAAGTTGGTAATTCAAAAGTCATTTGTGCCCTTTCAGGTGGTGTAGACAGCAGTGTTGTTGCAAAATTACTATCCAATGCAATTGGTAACCGATTAACTTGTATATTTGTAAATACAGGACTTTTAAGAAAAGATGAGGAAAAGCAAGTTGTTCATACATTTAAAAAACGGTTTAAAATTAATCTAGTTTATGTGAATGCAGAAAAACAATTTTTAAATAAATTGAAAAATATTTCTGACCCCGAAAAGAAAAGAAAAATAATTGGTAATTTATTTATTAAAATTTTTGAAAATTATGCAAAAAAAATCAAAAACGTTCAGTTTTTAGCACAAGGAACTTTATACCCAGACTTAATTGAGAGTAAATCTGTAACTGGAAGTCAAACATCGAAAATTAAATCTCATCATAATGTTGGAGGTTTACCAAAAAAAATGAATTTAAAATTAGTGGAACCTTTGAAATATTTATTTAAGGATGAGGTTAGAAAATTAGGGCTAGAGCTTGGATTGAATAAAGAGATAATATCAAGACATCCTTTTCCAGGACCTGGTTTAGCTATCAGAATGCCAGGAACTATAACAAAAGAAAAAATTAAAATTTTAAAAGAGGCTGATCATATTTTTATAGATGGATTGAAAAAAAATAATCTTTATCATAAAATTTGGCAGGCTTATGCCGCCTTGCTTCCTGTAAAAACTGTTGGTGTTATGGGCGATAATCGAACATATGAATACTTATGTTTATTAAGAGCTATAACATCTGAAGATGGCATGACCGCAGATTTTTTTAAATTTGAAAAATCTTTTTTACAGAACATTTCTAATCAGATAGTAAATAATATTAGAGGAATTAATAGGGTAGTATATGACGTCACTTCTAAACCACCTAGCACCATTGAATTAGAATAATAAGAATGTATTAATTAATGACACAATATGTGCATAATACTTTATTAAATTATTATATTTAAAGAAATTGAATGTTCGATAAAGTAAAAAAAATAAAACAAAAAAAAAACAAGTCTAAAATTGTTTGTCTAACAGCATATTCAAAAAATATTGCAGAAGAAGTAGATAAATTTACAGATCTTATTTTAGTCGGAGATTCTCTTGGATCAGTTCTTTACAATTATAAGTCTACCAGACAAGTCACACTTGAAAAAATGATAGAACATTCAAAAAGTGTTAGATTGGGAATATCTAAAAGTCTAATGATTGTAGATATGCCATATAATACTTATAGAAATAAAGCTGAGGCCTTAAAAAACTGCAAAAAAGTGATGAAAGAAACGAAATGTGATGGAGTAAAATTAGAAGGCGGGCTAAGAATTAAAGAAATAGTTAAACATTTAATTAAAAACAAAATACCTGTTTTAGGTCACCTTGGTATAACTCCTCAAACTGTTAGAGGAAAATTTAAATCAAAAGGGAAGTCTGTACGTGAAAGAAACCGTCTCTTAAGTGATGCTGAACTTTTAGAAAAATCTGGAGCATTTGCAATAGTTCTTGAATGTGTAAAGAGCGATTTATCAAAAGAGATTACTAGAAAAGTTACAATTCCAACAATTGGAATAGGATCATCTAATAATTGCGATGGTCAAATTTTAGTCACTGATGATATTTTAGGACTGACTAAATCAAAAATAAAATTTGTTAAAAAATATATTGATTTAAGACGTTATATCCGAGAAGGAATTAGCAAATTTACAAAAGAAGTTAAAAGTAAAAAATATCCTAGTAAAAAATATTCTTATTAAAAATATTTTTTAAATTCCTCATTTATATTTATTATCTCTAAATCAACCATTCCACCTATTATTAATTGAATGGCTACCAGTAAAATAAAACCTAAACCTATATAGGCAATCCATAAATGTTTTTGAATATAATTTGCTAAGTATGTTGCTAAAGCACCAGTTAATACTACTGATAAAACTAATCCGAATATCATAAATCCAAAGTTACCTTTTGAAGCTCCAACTACGCCAATAACGTTATCAAAGCTAATTGTAATATCAGCAAATAGAACCTTGTAGATACTTTTAATAAATGATGGTTCCATTGATTTCTTTTTTGGTGATTTAATTTTTTGAATTTCAAATAAATCTTTTCTTAAATCATTTACAATCCAAATTAAAAGCAACCCTCCTAAAATTTTGATGAAATAGAATTTAAATAGGTAAGTAGCAAATATTGCAAAAACTACTTTAAAAACAAGCGCACCTACAACACCCCAAAAGATAATTTTTTTTCTGTTTTTGGGAACAAAGTTTGCAGCAATTAAACCAATTATAATTGCATTATCTGCTGCTAAAATTATATCAATAAAGATAATTTGTAATAGTATTAAGGATTGTTCTATCAATTTAAAATTTTTACTTTTTTTCGGCTATTAAGGTACACTATATAAATAATTTTAATTATTATGCTAACTAAAATTTTTTACGTATTAAGCTCAATTTAGTATCTTTCAAAGATTTGTTAATACTTTGATTTTTCACCAGCTATGACAGCTTTAAGTTGATCATATTCCTCACAACTACAACCTTTTAAAACCTCAAGCCTTTCGACAGCAAGGTTATGTCTATTTGTTGCAACATATAATTCACCTAAATATTCGTTAATACCTTTATGTTTTGGATCAATAGCTAAACCTTGAAGGTAATATTTCTCTCCGCTCTCAAAATCACCCAATTTTCTAGTTGTAAAACCTAAATAGTTAAGAGTATCGGCTTTATTTGGTTTGCTCTTATTCGACTTCACTAAAAATTTTAAAGCTCTTTCATATCTTTTCTTTGCCTTATCAACTTTTCCGTCTATTTCATACTTTTTTGCAGCTTTTATAAGTTTTACAGCTTTATCATAATTGGATTTAGTCTCCGAACTTGATGATGACGAACCTGCAGCAAACGAATTACAGGTTAATCCCATAGTTAACAAAAGAATAACAAAGGTTTTTTTCATTTTTTAAATTTCCCCATTTTATTTAATGCTTTTAGTTCAAGACCATTCTCCAACAAGTTTTTTTTAATTAACTTAGCTGTTTCTAATGAACTAAGATTATCTCCATGTATGCACACAGAGTCTATTTCACAAGGTATCTGCTTTCCACTGTGACAATTAAGTGACTGATTTTTTACCATGTTTAATACGTGTTTTTTAGCTTCTTCAGGGTCGGTAATAAGAGCATGAGATTTTTTTCTAGAAACTAAGTTTCCATCATCCTCATAGTTTCGATCAGCAAAAATTTCACACGCAATGTTAATATTTAACTTTTTTGCAGCAATTTCCATTTTAGAACCTGTTGGAACTAAATAAATAATATCATCACCGATTTCTTGAACAGCTTTTGCAAGAGTGATTGCTAAATCCAAATCTTCACAGGCCATATTATTTAATGCACCATGTGGTTTTATATGTGTAACACATTCTCCATGATCAGATGCAATTTTTTGTAAAATTTCATATTGATCTAATATTAATTTTCTTATTTCATTGGATGATAAGTTCATTCTTTCTCTTCCAAAATTTTCTGGATCATTAAAGGAAGGGTGGGCTCCAATACTTACATTATTTTTTTTAGATACTTTTATAACATCATTCATTGTTTCTTCATCGCCAGCATGATATCCACAGGCTATATTTGCAGAATTTACTATCTCAAGTAAATCAGGATCATGTTTATTTGAATGATGTTTGGATTTTTCACCTAAATCACAATTTATATTAATTTCCATAGCAACAAAGTTTAAAGTATAACATGGCATGATAAAAAATATATCAAATCTTGGTGACGCAGCAGTTTATTGTGATTTTGGTAATGATGTTAATAAAGAAATCAATTCAAAAGTAATTAATTACTTTCAAAGTTTAAAAGACAGTAAGTTTGAAGGAATTACAAATTTAACTCCGTCTTACAACAAGCTAATAGTTTCTTTTGATTTATCAATTACGAATTTTGAAAAAACTAAAAAAATAATTGAAAATTTAGAGATAAAAAAAAATCATAATATATCCAAAAAAAAATTACAGATTCCAGTATGTTGCGAGGATGAATATGCATTGGATCTAAAAAAACTTGAAAAAAAATTAAATAAACCAACTGATGAAATTTTAGATACATTTTTTTCAAAAGAATATTTCTGTTATATGACAGGTTTTATTGCAGGTATGCCTTTCTTAGGAGATATTGATAAAAATTTGCATGCCAAAAGATTAGAAACTCCAAGAGTTAAAGTTCCAAAAGGTTCAATAGGTTTAACAGAACAATTTTGCAATATTTATACTTTTGAAAGTCCAGGTGGTTGGAATATAATTGGTAATACACCCTTGAATGTTTTTGATTCACTGAACGAAGATAATCCAAATCTAATTAATCCAGGTGATACTGTTAGTTTTATTAAAATCAATAAGGAAAAATACAAAAAATATTATGAGTGAAAATTTTTTCAAAGTCATAAGAGCAGGGATCAATACAACTTTTCAGGATTTAGGTAGAAATAATCTAAATCATATTGGAATACCAATAAGTGGCGTAATGGACAAAAGAAATTATATTATAGCCAACAAAATTCTTCAGAACGTTACAAGCCATCCAATAATAGAATTTGCATATCAAGGACCAAGATTAGTGTATCACGGGGATCCCCTAAATATATCAGTTTCAGGAGACGTAAAATTTAAAATTTTTAAACATAAAAATGAAATTGAGGGTAAATGTTATGAAACAATTACATTAGAGGATCATGATGAAATTGATTTAATTTCAACTAATAAATCTGTTTATGGTTATTTGGCAATTGGGGCTGACCTAAACTTAGATTATCAATGGAAAAGCTGCTCTATAAATACAAAAGCTAATATTGGTTCAAATAAAGGTAAAAAACTACAAGATAATCAAAAGATTGAAGTTTCAAATATAAAAGAATTATCAAGAAGAAAATTAGATTACATTAATTCTAAAATTGAAAATATAAGAGTTATAAAAGGAACTAATTTTCATTATTTCTCTAAAGAGTCCCAAGCTAAGTTTTTTAAAAAGGAATATAGTGTGACCAAACTTACAGATAGAATGGGAATGCGTTTAGAGGGAGAGAGATTAGACAATATTATTAATACCAATATAAAATCTGAAGGGCTTGTAAAAGGAGTTATACAAATCCCAGCTGATGGTAATCCTATTATAATGCTTGCAGATCATGGTACGATAGGCGGGTATCCAAAAATAGCCACTGTTATAAGTGCTGATTTCGATAAACTCTCACAATTAACACCTGGATCGAAAATAAAGTTTAAAGAAGTGAATTTAAAAGATGCAGAAACAATTTTTAAATTATATGAAATGGAAACAAATAATATAATTTCAAAAATCTTGTGAATATAATTTCAAAAATACCAGGTCCATTATTAGTATTTTTAGGCGCCTGTAGCCTTAGTTTTGGTGGTATGATTGTAAAGTCATTTGAAGGATCAACTTTATGGCAAATATTATTTTGGAGATCTCTTTTTTTTATAGTTGTTGTATTTTTATTCTTAATAATTTCTTATAAACAAAAAATTTTTACCGTACTTATTAAATCTGGTATTCCAGGTTTATTTGGTGGTTTAATTCTGGCAGTAGGCTTTGCAAGTTATGTTTTTGCAATGTACAATACTACTGTAACAAACACTAATTTTATAATTCAGACACAAACGATATTTCTTGCTGTATTTGGTTATTTATTTTTAAAAGAAAAAATATCTAAAATCACTTTAGCTTCAATCATTTTGGCAATAGCTGGTATAATCATGATGGTGGGTAATTCTTTATCACCTGGAGAAATGTCTGGAAATATAGCTGCATTTCTAATGCCAATTTCATTTGCAATTTTAATTCTAGTAGTTAGAAAATATCCAAATGTTGACATGGTCCCACTTCAACTTGTAGCAGGTATTTTTGCAATGATTATTGGATACTTGATGTCACCAACTATAGCAATTTCTAGCCATGATATTTTTTTAGGGTTTTTAGCTGGTTTTTTTCAATTAGGATTTGGATTTATTTTTATTACAGTTGGTGCAAGATCCACACCTTCTGCATTTGTTGGAATAATTATGCTTACTGAGGCAGTTTTAGGACCTCTTTGGGCATGGATGTTTGTTAATGAAAACCCTCCTTTTATAGTTTTAATTGGTGGGTCCGTGGTTATATTCGCAGTTCTATTACAGTTTTTAACTTTATTTTTTAAAAAAAAATCTGCATAAATATTTATATTTTATAATAAATTATGTTATAAGATCTTACGGGAGAGACTACCCAATGTAGCGCCGAAGGAGCAAATACCCAATAATCTCTCAGGCAAAAGGACCGTACGTATTAACTCTGGAAAGAGATTAAGTTCTCGCCGAAGGAGCAAAACTCTCAGGCAACAAGACAGAGGGGATTAAAGAGTTAATATGAATAAAAAAACACCTTTATATAAATTACATATCCAACATGGTGCAAAGATGGTTGAGTTTGCAGGTTACCAAATGCCCATACAATATAAGAGTGGAATAATCCAAGAACACAAATTTACTAGAGAAAATGCCGGTATATTTGACGTATCACATATGGGACAGCTATTTATAAACGGTTCAGATCATCTTACAGATGATCTAGAAAAAATATTTCCAGTTAATTTAAAAAATTTAAAGACTAATCAAAGTAAATATTCTTTTTTAATGAATGATAAGGGAGGAATTTACGACGATTTAATTATTACAAAATTAAAAGATGGTTACTTAATTATTTTAAACGCAGCATGTAAAAAGCAAGATCTTGAAATAATAAAAAAAAAATTAAATGGCAAATATGATTTAAATTTAGATGAAAACCTATCTTTGATTGCATTACAAGGACCAAAAGCAAAGGATGTATTAGGAAAAGTAGTTTCAAACATAACTAATCTTAAATTTATGAATGGAGGGGAATTTGAATATGATAATTCAAATATTTACATAACAAGATCTGGTTATACTGGTGAAGATGGTTTTGAGATCTCTTTAGATAATAAAAAAGTTGTAAAATTTGTAGATCAATTAATTAATCATGGTGCTAAACTTATAGGGCTTGGTGCAAGAGATACGCTAAGATTAGAGGCTGGATTATGCTTATATGGTAATGATCTTGACGAAAAAACAAGTCCGATTGAGGCAAACTTGAAATGGGCAATACCTAAATCAAGAGTTGGTAGTGATTACCCTGGTTCAGATATTATTAAAAAACAAATTGATAATGGAGTAAAGACTTTAAGAGTTGGTATCAAACCTGAAACAAGAGTTATAGCAAGAGGAAATACTAAAATTTTTGATCAGAACGATAAAGAAATAGGTAAAGTTACAAGTGGTACATTTGGACCAAGTGTTGAATGCTCAATTGCAATGGGGTATGTCGAAAACAATTACTCACCAACAAATACAAAAATCTTTTTAGAAGTAAGAGGAAAAAAAGTTCCAGCCAATGTTTGTGATTTACCATTTTATAAAAAAAACTATGTAAAAGGAGAAAAAAATGTCTGAAGTTAAATTTTCCAAAGAGCATGAATGGATTACACTGGAGGGTGAGGTTGCAACTATTGGAATTACAAAACATGCAACTGAAATGTTAGGTGATATAGTTTTTGCTGAGTTGCCAGAAAAAGGCACAAATGTTGAAAAAGATGGAACTGCAGGCGTTGTAGAGTCTACAAAAGCCGCAAGTGACGTTTACACACCTATCAGTGGAGAAGTAGTTGATATAAACCAAACTATAGTAGATGACCCTGCAAAAATTAATGAAGATCCCGAGGGTGCTGCATGGTTTTTTAAATTAAAAATAAAAGATGCCTCTGAATTAGATTCTTTAATGAACAAAGAGGAGTATGAAAAATTTGCAAAGGAGACATCAAGTTAATGTTACATAATTCACAGAAAGACTTTATAGGAAGACATATTGGTCCTTCAGATAATGACCAACAAAAAATGCTTAAAGATCTTAATTTTAAGTCATTAGATGATCTTATAAATAGTACTGTTCCAGAAAAAATACAGTTTAAAGGTGAATTAAATATTGGTGATTCAAATTCAGAATATGAAGCACTTAGAAAATTAAAAGTAATCTCAAAAAAAAATCAAATTTACTCTAATTTTATTGGTATGGGATATTACGGGACTTATACACCATATGTAATTTTAAGAAATATTTTAGAAAATCCGGGCTGGTATACATCATACACGCCTTATCAGCCAGAAGTAGCACAAGGAAGATTAGAAATGCTACTAAACTTTCAACAAATGGTTGTTGACCTTACAGGAATGGATATTGCAAATGCATCTTTACTTGACGAGGGAACTGCAGCAGCCGAGGCCATGGGCTTAAGTCATAGACTTAATAAAAGTGATAGTAATTTAGTTTTCATTTCAGAGAATTGTCATCCACAAACAATCGACGTTGTTCAAACTAGAGCAGAACCTATGGGTCTTAAAGTTCTTGTTGGAAATGAGGATAAAGTTTTAGATCAGTTAAAAGAAGATGTTGTTTGTGGAATTTTGCAATATCCAGGAACTTTGGGTGACATTAAAGATCCAAGTGAACATATAAGTAAAATTCATAAAAAAAATGGTAAAGCGATCTTGGCTTGTGATTTGTTGGCACTTGCCAAACTAAAAACTCCTGGTGAACTTGGTGCAGATATAGCGGTTGGTAGCTCACAAAGATTTGGTATTCCAATGGGTTATGGAGGACCGCATGCAGCCTTTTTTGCAACAAAAGATGAATTTAAAAGATCAATGCCTGGTAGAATTGTTGGTGTTTCAGTTGATAGACATGGGAATAAAGCTTACAGGCTATCACTACAAACTAGAGAACAGCACATCAGAAGAGACAAAGCAACAAGCAATATTTGTACGGCACAAGCATTACTAGCGATTGTATCAGCAGCTTATGCAATTTATCATGGACCAGATGGAATAAAAGAAATTTCTGAGAGAGTTTCACAATTAGCAAAAAATTTTGCTGATAAAATAAAACAATCTGGATATGAATTATATTCAGATTATTTCTTTGATACTGTAACTATTATTACTAAAGAAAAGACCGATCAGATTTTTAAAAATGCTTTAGATCAAAAAGTAAATATTAGAAAAGTA
Source organism: Candidatus Pelagibacter sp. RS40 (assembly GCF_002101295.1). Lineage (NCBI taxonomy): Bacteria > Pseudomonadati > Pseudomonadota > Alphaproteobacteria > Candidatus Pelagibacterales > Candidatus Pelagibacteraceae > Candidatus Pelagibacter > Candidatus Pelagibacter sp. RS40. Next base: position 274,158 of record NZ_CP020778.1, on the reverse strand, counting down.
AATTCAGAAATGCTTGCCATTTCTTTTGATGAGAAAAAAAATGTTTATAGAGTCAATCAATTACTTAAAATTTTTAATGCAGCGGAGTCTATTAAAAAAGAAGATCCTACAGTAAGTCTACCTAACCTACCGAAAAATTTATTAAGAACTTCAAAATACTTAGAACATCCTGTTTTCAATTCATATCACTCAGAGACAGAAATGCTTAGATATCTTAAAAAGTTGGAAGATAAGGACATAGCTCTTAATAGAACTATGATTGCACTGGGGTCGTGTACTATGAAATTAAATGCTACTGCAGAAATGATTCCTATTTCATGGAGAGAATTAGCTGAGCCACATCCATTCGTTCCTGTTGAGCAAATGGAAGGATATAGAGCTTTGTTCACTGATCTTAAAAATTGGCTAAGATCAATTACTGGTTTTTCAGGTGTCTCACTTCAGCCCAATGCAGGGGCTCAAGGAGAATATGCTGGATTAATGGTGATTAGAAAATACCATTTAGATAGAGGCGAACAAAACAGAAATATATGCTTAATACCAAGCTCAGCACATGGGACTAATCCAGCAAGTGCACAGATGGTTGGAATGAGGGTGGTAGTGGTTAATTGCGATAAAGAGGGAAATGTTGATTTTGAAGATTTGAAGAAAAAAGCTGAAACTCATTCGGAAAATCTCGGAGCTTTAATGGTTACATATCCATCCACACATGGAGTATTTGAAGAAAAAATAAAAGATATATGTGAATTGATTCATAAACATGGAGGCCAAGTTTATATGGATGGTGCAAACTTAAATGCACTTGTTGGTATAGCAAAACCAGGAAATTTTGGTCCTGATGTTTGCCATATAAACTTACATAAAACATTTTGTATTCCTCACGGTGGAGGAGGCCCTGGAATGGGACCTATTGCATGCAAAAGGCATTTACAGGTTTATCTTCCCAATCACCCGGTCGTTAAAGATTGTGGGCCTTCAACTGGAATTGGACCTGTTTCTGCAGCACCTTGGGGAAGTTCAAGTATTTTATCAATTTCTTGGATGTATATTAAAATGATGGGCTCCCAAGGATTAAAACTTGCAACACAAATTGCGATACTAAATGCAAATTACATAGCAAATAGGTTAAAAGATCACTATCCAATTCTTTATAAAGGCTCAAATGGTAATGTGGCTCATGAATGCATTATTGATATTAGATCAATCAAGAGTGAAACAGGTATTACCGAAGAAGATATTGCTAAAAGATTGATAGATTATGGTTTTCATGCACCAACAATGTCATGGCCAGTTGCTGGTACAATGATGATAGAACCAACTGAAAGTGAGAGTTTATCTGAGCTGGATAGATTTTGTGATACCTTGATTAGCATTAAATCAGAAATTGACATGATCAAGTCAGGTAAATTTGATAAAGTTGACAATCCAATAAAAAATGCTCCACACACCGATTTTGAATTAGCTTCAGATGAATGGACACATAAATATTCAAGAGAGCAAGCTGCTTATCCTGCAAAATTTTTGAGAGTAAATAAATTTTGGCCTCCAGTTGCAAGAGTAGACAATGTTTATGGAGATAAAAATATATTTTGTACCTGTCCTAGTATTGATGAATTTAAAGAAGATGCTGCATAAGTTTTAATGAAAATTGGAGTTGTTGGATCAGGCATCTCAGGTCTTAGCGCAGCTTACTATCTCTCAAAAAAACACCAAGTTGATTTATTTGAAAAAGAAGATCATTTTGGGGGTCACTCACATACAATTGATTTATTAATTGAGGAAAAGAAAATATCGGTTGATATTGGATTTATAGTTTTTAACCACAAAACTTATCCTAACTTAATTAAATTTTTTGATGAAAATAAAGTTCACATAGAAAAAAGTGATATGTCTTTCGCAGTATCAGTTAAAGATACTAAATTTGAATATTGTGGAAGGGGTCTGAAAGGTATTTTCGCAAATAAATCGAATTTATTTAATAAATCTTTTTTAAAAATGTTTTTTGACATTTTAAAGTTTTATAAAAATTGTGAAAGAATAAATCAATTTGATCAAAAAATTACCTTAGGAGATTATTTAGTTAAAAATAAATTATCAGATTCATTTATAAATTTTCATTTAATACCAATGGTTTCAGCTATTTGGTCTATGCCACCGTATGAAGCAAGTAAAATGCCTTTAAAATTTTTCCTAAAATTCTTTCAAAATCATGGTTTATTCAAATTAAAAAACAGACCACAATGGTACACAGTCGCCAAAAGAAGTCGGACTTATGTTGCAAAAGTACTTTCAGGCATAAGTGGTGAATATTATAAAAATTATAATGTTAATAAATTAATAAGAAGATCAAATGGAATTGACTTATACTATGGTGATAAAAGTGAATTCTTTAGTTATGACAAAGTGGTTTTAGCTAGTCACGCAGATCAAGCATTATCAATAATTGATGAGCCAACAAAAGAAGAGCAGGAGATTTTATCTAAGTTTAAATACAGAGAAAATATTGCAGTTATACATACAGATGAAAGTATAATGCCTAATAATAAAGATATATGGAGCTCTTGGAATTCAAGCGTAGATAAAAATAATGTAGAAAATAATTCTATAACTTATTGGTTAAATCTCTTACAGAATTTAGATTTTAATAAAAATATATTTTTAACATTAAATCCAAACTTCAAAATTAATGAAGATAAAATATTAAAAAAAGTAAATTTTACTCATCCATATTTCGATCAATCAGCACTAGATAACCAAGATAAATTAAAAAATTTACAAAATAAAAAAAATTTACTTTTTTGTGGGAGTTATTTTGGATATGGTTTTCATGAAGATGGAATTAAATCATCCATTGAAATGATAAAAGCCATAGATGTTTAAGAATTCAAAAATTTATACTGGAAAAGTAATACATAAAAGATTCAAACCTAAAGAACATTATTTTAAATATAATGTATTTTCACTATTAATAGATTTAAATGAGCTGGAAGAAATTAACAAATATATAAAATTTTTTTCATACAATAAATTTAATATTATAAGTTTTTATGACAAAGATCACGGAGACAGAGATGGATCCTCAATAAAATTATGGGTTAAAAAAAATCTAAGGAATATTGGAATTATGACAGAGGATATAAGTATAAAATTGTTATGCTATCCAAGAATCTTTGGTTATGTATTTAACCCTTTAAGCACATATTTTATATATAATAAGCACTCAGAATTAATTTCTATTTTTTATGAGGTAAAAAATACTTTCGGTGAGCAACATACATATATTTTTAAAGCTCAAGATGAAAAAACAGTGCAAAATAAATGTAAAAAAAAATTTTATGTTTCGCCATTTATAGAGATGGATTGTGAGTACCATTTTAAAACACTTAATCCAAGAGAACAACTATCAGTAGTAATTAACCAGAATGATAAAGATGGTAAACTTTTGTTTGCCTCTCAAGATGGTATATCGAAGGATTTTAATAATAAAAATTTAATATTATCTTATTTAACTCACCCGTTAATGACTTTTAAGATCATTGGAGCTATTCATTATGAAGCATTTAAATTATGGGCAAAAAGAATAAAACTCATAGCAAAAAAGATTAAATTAAAAAATAATATTACAATTGAAAGTAAATGAATTTAAATAATTGGTCAGATAAAATTGTTTTTAGTTCACTTAAACTAATCAAGAAAGGACATCTAATTTTGACAAATTATGATGACGAGAAATATTTATTTGGTGATCCAAGTCAAAAACTTAAAGTAAAAATTAAAATAAACAAACCTGGATTAACTTATCAAATTGTTAAAAGTGGCAGCACAGGACTTGCAGAAGCTTACATGCGAGGTGATTTTGAGACAGATGATTTAACAAATTTAATTGAATTAACAGCTAAGAACATAAAACTAGTATACAAATTCTCAGGATTACTAGACTTTTCGATATTCAATAAAATAAAAAATTTTCTTTTAAAAAATGATAAATCAAGAAGTAAAAAAAATATTTCAAAACACTACGATTTGGGAAATGAATTTTTCTCTTTATGGCTTGATCCAACCTTAACTTATTCAAGCGCCATTTTTGATCAAAAGGACAATGATTTGGAGAAGGCACAAATTAATAAGTATAAAAAATTAGTTGAATTAATTAAACCAAAATCAGGAAATAAAATTTTAGAAATAGGATGTGGTTGGGGCGGTTTTGCAGAATATGTAGGCAAAAATCATGATGTAAAACTTGATTGTATTACAATTTCAAAAAAACAATTTGAGTATGCATCAAATCGAATATTTAAAAATGGTCTAAATGAAAAAATTAATATTCAATTTAAGGATTACAGAGATGTAAAACAAAAATATAATTCAATTGCATCAATAGAGATGATAGAGGCTGTTGGGCAAAATTATTTAGAAAATTATTTTAAAACAATAAAGACTAATCTCGTTAGTGAAGGAAGTGCAGCTATACAAGCTATAACAATAGATGATAATTTATTTGATAGATATAAAACTAAAGAAGATTTCATTCAAAAGTACATTTTTCCAGGCGGTTTCTTACCATCAAAAAAAAAATTATACGATTTGTCACAAAATAATGGTTTAGCTATCAATCAATATAATTCTTATGGACTACATTATTCGAATACACTTAAAATTTGGCGTGATGAATTTTTTAAAAAATGGGAGGAGATCTCTAAGCAAGGATTTGATAATAAATTTAAAAGAATGTGGCACTTTTATTTATCTTATTGTGAAGCAGGGTTTAAATCAAAAAATATAGATTTGATCCAATTCTCATTACAAAACAGATAAGACACCTATGATTATTTTTTCTAATATTAAATCAATTTTATTGATAATTTTTTTTGGATTGATTACAAGTTGTTCAAGTAATCAATCTATGAAACCTCAAGATTTTAAAGATAAAAAACCAAGACTTGTAATAGAAGAATATTTGTCAGGCAATGTAAAAGCATGGGGTATTCTTCAAAACAGATCAGGTAAAGTTACAAGACAATTTTCAGCAACTTTAAATGGAAATTGGGATGGGAAAAAACTTATATTAGATGAGAAATTTAATTGGGATGATGGTGAAGTACAAGATAGACAATGGCATATCACAAAACTAGACGAGCATAATTATGAAGGCACAGCCTCTGATGTGGTTGGAAAAGCAAAAGGATATTCTTATGGTCCTGCTTTTAAATTTGAATATGTTTTATTAGTCCCTGTAAAAGGAAAAGAGATAAAAATTACCTTTGATGATTGGATATTTATGCAAGATGAAAAAGTTGCAATCAACAGAGCAAAAATGACAAAATTCGGTTTTAAAGTTGCTGAACTAACTGTTTTTTTTGTTAAGGAATAATTATTTTTTTTGAAACTTAGTAAGCTTTTTTACAAGATAAAAATATATCTTGTACGGCAAAATACTGAAAAATTTTAATGTTAAAGTTAATTCTTTTGGAAAATGTATTTCAAAATTGTTTTTCTTTATTAATCCATCATAAATTTTTTCTGCAGCATACTCGGGAGTTTTTAAAAAAGGCATTTTAAAATCATTTTTATCAGTCATGGGTGTCTTAATAAAACCAGGGGAAACTAAGGAAACTCTTACATTAAATCTGCCAAAATCAAAATAAAGACTTTCTGCAAGATTATTTAAAGCAGACTTTGACGGGCCATACCCTGTTGAATTAGGCAAACCTCTGTAGCCTGCAATAGAAGATACAATTACAATTGCACCATCTTTCTTATCTTTGTAATATTGTTCAACAGCTTTAATAGAATTAACAGTTCCAAAAAAGTTTACTCGAAATACATTTTCAATTTGCTCAACGTCTATATCCTTTTCTTTTTTTGGATCCCATGTTCCAGTTGAAAAAAAACAAATATCAACTCCTCCAAACCTTTCAAGAATTTGATCAAAAATAATTTTACAATCATTTTTATTCGTTACATCTAAATTAAAATCATAAATATTTTCAAACTTTTCTGATAATTCTTTTAGTAAATTTTCACGTCTTGCAGATATAGCAACATTCCATCCTTCATTAGCAAATTTAATGGCTAATGCTTTTCCAATTCCGGTGCTACCTCCAGTGATCCAAATTGTTTTTTTCATTATATTCTGTTGTATAGTATTTAAATGCTTAAAAATAAATTTATATCTTTATTTCTATTTTTAATTGTTACATTTACCGCATCTTTTACAGGAGGTATTTTAACAATTAAATTCAAAGATCCTTGGTATTCTCTATTAAAAAAACCATTTTTCAATCCACCAGATTGGATATTTGCACCAGTATGGACAATCTTGTATTTTTTAATGGCTCTAGCAATTTGGAACATTTGGATAAAAAGTAATAAGCTAAACCTAGTTTACTTATATTTTATTCATCTAATATTTAACACAACTTGGAGTATCGTTTTTTTTGGGTTTAAAAATATAGAACTAGCCCTAATAAATTTAATTGTGATAATTTTATTCATTGTAATTTTGTTTCTAAAATATAAAGATATTAGCAGGCTTAGTGCGTATTTAATGATACCTTATTTTTTGTGGTGTACTTATGCACTTTTGTTAAATTTTAATTTAATGATTTTAAATTAATTATGGATGATGTAGTTGTTATTGGCGGAGGTATTATTGGTGCTGCAACTGCTTATTTTTTATCTAAGGAAGGCAGAAAGGTAAAGGTCATTGAAAGAGACCCAACTTATAAAACTGCTTCTTTCCCTTTATCACTCGGAGGATTTAGAAGACAATTTTTTCAAAAAGAAAATATTTTATTAGGAAAATTTGCTAAAGAATTCATATTCAGTATACCCGAACTGTTAAAAACTGAAAAAAATCCAAATCCAACAGCAAGCATGGTACCAAATGGATATCTGCTTATGTTTGGTCCAGAACATGCCGAAGAACAATATAGAGCTCTCGAAAATCATAAAGCATGTGATGCAGGTACAAAAAATATTAAAGGATCAGAGCTTACTAATATATTTCCTTATATAAACAATGAAGGAATTGAAACAGCAACTTTTACAGATAATAAAAGCGAAGGGTGGATCGATCCTTTTCTTTTTCATAGCGCACTAAAGTCAAAGGCAATTGATCTTGGAGCAGAGTTTATCAAAGGGGAAGTAAAGTCTCTTTCTGAGATAAACGCCAAAACAATCGTTTCAGCCGCAGGGTGTTGGACAAAAGAATTATTAGAGGACATTCCAGTAGTTCCACAAAAACACACAGTTTTTAGAGTTAAATGTCCAAAACATATTCCAGAAATGCCATTAACAGGAGATCTTACAACAGGAGTTTATTGGCGACCTGAGGGAAAAGAATATCTAGCTGGATCACCAATATCAGTCTTTGATGCAGATGATCTAGAACCAGCTTGGAACGATTTTGAGGAATTAGTGTGGCCGGCTCTAGCTAAAAGAATTCCCATTTTTGAGGAATTAAAACTAACTGGCGGTTGGGCAGGGTATTATGATTGTAATAAATTAGATAATAATGCTGTGGTTGGAAAGCATCCAAAATACGAAAACGTTTACATGGCTTCAGGTTTTACCGGAAGAGGATTAATGCAAGCCCCAGGCATAGGAAGAGCTTTAACAGAATTAATTACAACAGGAAGTTATCAAACAATTGACATCAGCGTATTTGCTGTCGAGAGAGTTTTGCAAAGTAATGCAAGACCCGAGCCTTACGTATTATAATTTCTTAATAAATGTTCCTAATACTCCATTAAATATTGAGACTGAAATTATAATTACCTGTCCTTTAAATGAGTAAAAATCAAAAGAGGGATAAAAACTAATTGCAATGCTAAAAAAAATGTATGTGATTAAAAAAGGTCGATAAAATTTTTTCAATTTATTAAGTAACATTACATAAAGTTATATCCTATTCTTAAAGCAACAAAAATAACCAGCAATGATGTAATTAAAGCAAGAATTTTTGTCGGAAATATTTTTATATTTAAAAAATTACCAATTTGACCACCAATTAAAACAGCTACTAATAAAATAATATAATTTTCGATTTCACTAATTTCTATACTTTTTGTTATCTGACCCAAAATTCCTAAAACTGAATTTATTAAAATAAATAAAGATACCATTATTGTAATATTTTTTGGGTTTGCTGCACGAAATAAATATAATATAGGACTTAAAAATATTCCTCCTCCAATACCCACTAAACCAGAAACAAACCCTAAGACTATACCTATAGGAATTGAAAAATAGATAGATAAAGATTTATATGCTTTTGAGTTATTTCCGTAAGATCTAAAATTAAATAACAACAATATTCCCGCAATACCTAAAACAAAAAATAATATTATTTCAAAAATATCTTTTTCAATATTTAGAGAACCTCCTATAAATGCAAAAGGAATAGATCCGATTAAATATGGAATAAGTGACCTTAAATTTAAATTTCCTGATCTTATATAATTAATTGAATTTCCTGAAACTACAATAATATTACAGGTTAACGCTATTATGGGAAAGATAGAGTATGGAACTCCCCAAAGAAGTAACAATGCAAGATAAGTAGAACCACCACCAAACCCTACACTTGAATATATTATAGCAGTTACAAAAAATAAAATAGGTAATATAATCATTCAATTATTATGAGAGTAAATATAGCACTATTAACAGTAACAGATACAAGAACTTTAAAAACAGACAAATCTGGAAATATTCTTGTAAAAAAAATAAATAAGGCTGGTCATAATTTAGTTGAGAGAGAAATTTGCAAAGATAGTAAAAAAGATATTAAAAAAATTTTAAAGATCTGGATAAAAATTAAAAAAATTGATGTAATTATTACAACTGGTGGAACAGGATTAACTGGAAGAGATATTACTCCAGAAGCAATTGATGAAATAGCAGATAAAAAAATACCAGGTTTTGGTGAAATATTTAGATACATAAGTCTATCTACGGTTGGCACGTCTTCTATACAATCAAGGGCATGTGCAGTACTTGCAAATGGAAAGTATGTATTTGCACTTCCAGGTTCTTCAGGAGGTGTAACAGACGCATGGGATAAAATTCTTGTTCATCAACTAAATATCAAACACAAACCATGTAATTTTGTGGAGTTATTTCCAAGATTAAAAGAGAAATAATTACTTTTGGTATTTCTCTTTCCATTCAGTGTAAGGCATACCATACACATGTTCTCTAGCTTCAGGATCTGAAATCTCAATTCCTTTTTTTTGAGCTTCTTCGCGGTACCATTTAGAAAGGCAATTTCTGCAAAATCCAGCAAGATTCATGAGATCAATGTTTTGAACATCTTTTCTCTCTCTTAAATGTTCTATAAGTCTATTAAATGCAGCAGATTGTAACTCATTGTTAATTTTTTCATCCATTAGACAAATATAATCTTTTAATAAAAAATATGAATAAAAAAATATCAAGTAACTGATTTTTTTTTAAATAAAAATTTAATAATATCTAATCTTAAGGTTAAAAGAGTTATTAGAATTATTAAATATATCAATGGCTCAAAAAAAATAGTCTTAGATAACCAGATAAAATGTAGAACAGCAAAAATACCAATTAAATACGACAGCCTGTGAATTTTTTTCCAGTTTTGTTTTAAGATAAGCATCATTTTTTGATTTGAGGTAATAGCAAGAGGCAACATCAAAAGCCATGCAGCCAATCCTATAAAAATAAATTTTTTATTTAAAACATCATCAATAATCGGATCTAAATTAAACTGATAATCAAAACCAATGTAAGTAAGCAAATGTAAAGTTCCGTAAAAAAAAGCAAATAATCCCAACATCCTTCGATATTTTATCCAAATTAAAATTTTTGTAATATTTTTAAGAGGCGTCATTGCAAGAGACAGCAAAATAAATCTTAAAGTCCACTCTCCTGTATGATGAGTTACTTGTTTTACTGGTTCTGCTCCAAGTTTATTAAATAAAATTTGATATGCTATTATTATAAAAGGAACTAAACACAATACAAAGATTGTGGGTTTGAAAATTTTTATCATTTAATTAAAAATTTTTTCTCAAATCCATTCCATCATAGAGACCTGCAACTTCGTCTCCATAACCATTAAACATGACTGTTTTTATTCTTGGTGAGTATATATTCTCACCAATTACTCTTTCAGTCGCTTGAGACCATCTTGGGTGTGATACATTAGGATTAACATTAGAATAAAAACCATATTCTTTTGGCGAAGCATTCATCCAAGATGAGGTAGGCATTTTTTCAACAAATTTTATATTAACAATTGCCTTGGCGCTTTTAAATCCATATTTCCATGGCACAATCAATCTTAAAGGTGCACCGTTTTGATTTGGTAGTTCTTTTCCATAAAGACCAGTAACCATTATTGTTAATGGATGCATGGCCTCATCAATTCTCAAACCTTCTTTATATGGCCAGTTCAATACTGGAAATCTTTGTCCTTTCATTTGATCTGGATCATATACAGATGTAAATTTTACAAATTTAGCCTTAGATGTTGGCTTAACTTTATTTAATAGTTTGTTAAGTGGAAAACCTAGCCATGGGACTACCATCGACCAACCTTCAACACATCTAAATCTGTATATTCTTTCTTCACTTGGGATCATGTTTTTTATTTCCTCAACTGACAAAGTAATTTCGTTTTCAACTTCGCCATCAATTTTAATATCCCATGGCTTTGTTATAAAATCTTTAGAGTTTTTATGTGGATCAGACTTACTTGTCCCAAATTCGTAATAGTTGTTGTAAGTGGTTGCAAATTTATAAGGAGTTATTTTTCGCTCAGTTTCAGGTGTGTAAGATAAAGCAGATGTAATTATATTTTGAGAAGCGAAAGCAGTTCCACTTACAATACCCATTTTCTTAAGGAATTTTCGTCTATTTATATAAAAATTTTCAGGAGTTATTTCCGAAGATTTAAATTTATTCAATTTCATGTTGTTATCGAAATACCTTTAAGCCATTTACTATCTTCATTTTCATAATGTTCCTTTTTCCATATAGGTGATCTTTTTTTTATTTCTTCAATAATAAATCTTGATAGTCGATATGCCTCATCTCTGTGCTTACAAGCTACTCCTATTAGTATGCTTTTTTCAGAAAGTTTGAGGTGACCCTTTACATGTTCAATAAAAACAGCTTTGTTTTTAATTCCCAGTTTTTGCTCTGTCTCATTATAAATTTCCTCAAAACTTTTAATTACCATTGAATCTTTTGCATCATATGTAATTCCATTAACCTTTTTATTTTCATTATTATCTCTAACAACTCCGACAAAATAAATTACTGCACCAAATTTTTCTGATTTTAAAAAACGTTCTGCTTTGGAAATTTCAATTTTTTCAATTGAAGAATCTATAATTTTTACATGGAGCATTAACCACCTCCAATTGGAGGAATAATTCCAATTATTTGATTTTTATTCAAAATTTGGTTCTCCTTTATTACTTGATCTTTATCTGAACAAAATGCCGAACTTTTTATAATCTCTTTATAATTTAAATTTCCATTAAATTTATTATCAACATGCTCATAAAGTTTTTTTTTAATGTCAATTATTTTACAGGATTTTGAAAAATTAAATTCTAAGTACTTTGTTTTGCTGAATTCTCTTGCAACCCCAAACAACTCAACAGATATTTTCATTAATTAAATATTTCTTTTAAAAAAACTGGTAACCCATCTGGATTTTTCCATAATTCTTTTTTTCCACCTTCTTTTATCAATAATTTTACGTCAGAAATTTTTAAATGTGGATTTACTATTTTGCTTAAATCATAAATAGTTATTAAAGCACTATTTACTCCCATAATTGCCTCCATCTCTACACCAGTTTTAGAAAATGTTGAGACAACACAAAAAACGTCAAGTGAGTAAGTTTCTTCATCCAATATAATTTTTGTCGAAATATGATCAATTGAAAGAGGGTGGCATAATGGAATAATTTCGCTTGTTTTCTTTACACCCAATATAGCTGATACTTCTGCTAAAGAAATAGGATCTCCCTTAGGCATTTGATTTGATTTGATTAATGAAAAAACTTCTTCACCTACAAAAATTTTCCCTGTTGCGAGCGCTCTCCTGAAGGTTTCTTTCTTTGAAGATACATCCACCATATTATATGAATTTTTTTGGAACAATTCCTCAGCCCAATCTTTTAAATCATTTTTTTTAATTATTTTTAAATTTTTCATTATCCGCCAGTTACTGATAGGTTATTAGTTAAACCAGTTTCACCAAGTTCTAAGTAATGAGATTCTTTTTTAAAATTTAATTGTTTCAAAATTAAATCCTTTAATTCTTCAGTTTGATCATCTCTTTGAATTAAGTGTCTTATATTTATTCCAGTGTTTCCAAACAAACACAATCTTAAGTCTCCTCTAGATGTAATTCTTAATCTATTGCAGGATTTACAAAAATCTTTTGAATAAGGAGCGATAACTCCAAATTTTCCTTTAAATTCTGGATTTATGTAATTTTTAGATGGACCAGCATCTTTACCTAGAGTTTGTATTATCCAATTATTCTTGATTAAAAAGTTAGTGAATACTTTTGATGATATATGGTATTTTTTAAAATAATCTAGATTATCTCCTGTTTGCATCAATTCTATATATCTAAAGTCTACTGGATTTGATTTTATGTAATTAGACCACCTGTCAAAATCCTTATCACTACTGTTCACCCCTTTTAAAAGAACAGCGTTAATTTTAATATTTTTAAAATTAAGTTTTTGTAGTTTTTCAATCCCATTTAAAATTTCATTTAATCGATCATGTCCTGTAATTTTATGGAACTTATTTTTATCTAAGCTATCAATACTTATATTAATTCCATCTAAACCACTTTCTACAAGCTGTTCTGCAAATTTATCAAGTTTATATCCATTAGTAGTGATTACAGTTTTATTTATTCCTGAACTTTTTTTTATTACTTTTACAATATCATAAAAATCTTTTCTAATTGTTGGTTCTCCTCCAGTTAATCTAATCTTGCTTACTCCTAATTCAGATAAACCTTTAGCCAATCTTTTAATTTCTTCTAAACTTAAAAAAGTTCTATTGTCACTTTTGTCAATTTTGAAGCCATTAGGTAAACAATAGCCACATTTAAAATTACATACATCTGTTATGGATAATCTTATGTAGGGAAATTTTCTGCCAAATTTGTCTTTTAATAATTCCATATTTAGATAATCATAGTTTTGTAACTAAATTCAATAAGTCTTTTTACAATTCAAAGTTGAATTCAAAATAACACATTTACAAGATCAAATTAACAGTCTTAAATTAATTTATTATAAATTTGGGTTTAAAAATTATTCAGTCTTCAATCTCTTTTAAATTCAAAAACGACTGAAATAAACAAGTTAATTTCGAATTTATATACTTATTGTACTTAACTTAAGGAGGAAAAAATGAGTGCAGAAGCATTGAAAGTGTCATCAGTACTAGATACTTCTCATTTAAAGGTAAAATTTCCATTTAAAGCTAAATATGGAAACTATATAAACGGAAAGTTTGTAGAACCTAAATCAGGCAAATATTTTGATAATGTTAGTCCGATATCAAATGAGAAAATCTGTTCTGTTGCAAGATCAAACGAACAAGACGTAGAGGCAGCATTAGATGCAGCTCACGCAGCTTTCACCGAATGGGGAAAGACAGACATCACAACAAGATCAAATATTTTGTATAAAATTGCTGATGTTTTAGAAAAAAACCTAAACTTACTAGCTGTAGCTGAATGTTTAGATAATGGAAAACCTATCAGAGAATGTATGGCAGCAGATTTACCTTTAGTGATAGATCACTGGAGATATTTTGCTGGTGTAATTAGAGCAGAAGAAGGATCCATTGCTGAGATTGCGAACAATCAATACTCATATAACTTTCATGAGCCATTAGGTGTTGTTGGTCAGATAGTTCCATGGAATTTTCCATTATTAATGGCGACATGGAAATTGGCTCCAGCACTTGCAGCAGGAAACTGTTCAGTTTTAAAACCAGCTGAGCAAACTCCAGCTTCGATTATGGTAATGATGGAACTTATTGGAGATCTATTACCTCCAGGAGTTGTAAATATTGTGAGTGGTTTCGGTTTAGAAGCAGGTAAACCTTTAGCATCATCAAAAAGAGTTGCTAAAGTTGCTTTCACTGGTGAAACAACAACTGGAAGATTGATTATGCAGTATGCAGCACAAAACATTATTCCAATTACACTAGAATTAGGTGGAAAATCTCCTAATATTTTCTTTGAAGATGTCATGGAAAAAGATGACGACTTCTTTGATAAGTGTATAGAAGGTTTTGTGATGTTCAATCTAAACCAGGGTGAGGTTTGTACTTGTCCAAGTAGAGCTTTAATTCAAGAATCTATCTATGATAAGTTCATGGAAAGAGCGATTGCAAGAACAAAAGCAGTTGTACAAGACAATCCTTTAAAAATGGAAACCATGATTGGAGCTCAAGCATCAGTAGAGCAAATGGAAAAGATAAAATCTTATCTAGAGCTTGGTAAAAAAGAGGGTGCTAAAGTTCTTACAGGTGGAGATGTAGCTAAACTAAATAGTGGTTTGGAAAAAGGAAACTATATCCAACCAACTGTTTTCGAAGCTAAAAATGATATGAGAATTTCTCAAGAAGAAATTTTCGGACCTGTAGTATCTGTAATTAAATTTAAAGATGAAGCAGAAGCATTAAAAATTGCTAATGATACTCTTTATGGTTTAGGTGCAGCTGTATGGACCAGAAATGGTAATATCGCTCACAGAATGGGTAGAGCAATACAAGCAGGAATAGTATGGACTAATTGTTACCATGCTTATCCAGCTCACTCTCCATTTGGTGGATATAAACAATCAGGAGTTGGAAGAGAAACTCATAAAATGATGCTTAATCATTATAGACAGAATAAGAATCTACACGTTTCTTATGCTGAGAAAAAATTAGGCTTCTTTTAATCAATAATATATACTGGCCCATGATTCTAAATCATGGGCCGTACTTTAAAAATGAAAGTATCTGCAACAAATTCAGCGTTAAACTTATTATCTGAACTCCAGGAGAAATATGGAGAAAATTTAATGTTTCATCAATCAGGTGGATGTTGCGATGGTAGTGCACCTATGTGTTTTCAAGAGGGTGAATTTCCTCTAGGCGATAATGATATTAAACTAGGTGAAATTGGAGGAGTGCCATTTTACATGAATGGTGATCAGTATGAAAAATGGAAACATACTGATCTAACAATTGACGCTGTTAAAGGAATAGGTGGAATGTTCTCATTGGATAATGGAACAGGTCGCAGATTCCTGACTAAATCAGAAATCTGCCTAGTCGTAGATAACGACGAAAAAAAATAATTACCTATTGTCCTGGTGGTTTATAGCCTATCTGACTTGCTTTAGTAGTAGCTTTCGTAAAGTCTATTGCCTCTAACATTGTCATATTCTTAACAGCACCAGATGCTTCAACAACTAATTTAATTGCAGCAAAATTTTCAAACGCTCCAATATCAGTCACAACAATAAAATCATATGAACCTCTAACGATGTCCATACTATGAATTGTTCCACCAACTGCCTTTGTTAATTGTTCTACCACTGCTTTTCTATCACTTGTGGGATCCTTCATGAAACCTTGAAAGGCTTTTTCTGTGTAATTACCCATTATATATGCTTTCATTATAACTCCTTTTTTTTTAAAAATATTTTAACCTAAAAAAAAAAATTTTAAAAATTTTTGGAGAATTTTTTAATTTCTTACAATTTCAGCTTGTTTTTCGGATGGAGAAATTTCTGTTTTAAATTTATTTGATATTTTTTGAACTTGAACTGCAGAAACTTTATATTCTGCACATTTTGTCTCTTCATCTTTACCATCACCTGTAACCATATTTACCATGTGTTCTGGAAAATGGAAAGTTGTGAATACAATTCCCTCTTTTACTTTGTCTGTTACTTCAACTTTTAATGAAACTTCGCCTCTGCCTGAGTAAAGTCTTGCTATATCACCGTTATTTAATTCTCTTTCTTTAGCATCTATAGGGTTTACTAGTAATATATCTTCATCAACAATATTTAAATTTTTAGTCCTTCTTGTCATAGTTGCTGCATTGTAATGTTGCAAAACTCTACTAGTAGTAAGAATAAGCGGATACTCTTTAATATTATTTTTAATTTCTGTAGATTCCTTCCAGTCAAAAGACTTTAATCTTCCTTTTCCAAGCTTAAACTCTTTTTCATGTAAAATTTTTGTATCTGTTCCATCTTCTTTTACTGGCCACTGTAATCCAAGTTTACCTAGTCTCTCTCTAGTAATTCCTTTAAAGAACGGAACAACATCTGCAACCTCTGCTAATA
Organism: Candidatus Pelagibacter sp. RS40; assembly: GCF_002101295.1. Taxonomy (NCBI): domain Bacteria; kingdom Pseudomonadati; phylum Pseudomonadota; class Alphaproteobacteria; order Candidatus Pelagibacterales; family Candidatus Pelagibacteraceae; genus Candidatus Pelagibacter; species Candidatus Pelagibacter sp. RS40. Next base: position 257,780 of record NZ_CP020778.1, on the reverse strand, counting down.
CTTGATCAGCATCATAAGTTGGCTGATCATATCCAAGCTTTTGCATCATCTCAGTAACAATGACACCATCTGGTTTTGTGCCTGGTAAAGGTTCAGCGGCTTTATTAACTCTTTGAACTCTTCTTTCTGTGTTTGTAAAAGTACCGTCTTTTTCTAAAAATGTTGTTCCTGGCAAAACGACATCTGCTAATTTTGCTGTTTCACTCATAAATATCTCTTGAACAACCAATAAATCTAAAGATTCCATTGCTTTAATAACATGCGCACTGTTTGGATCAGTCTGAACAATATCTTCTCCAATAATCCATAATCCTTTAACTTCCTTATTTATTGCTGCATCAAATATTTCTGGGATTTTCAATCCAGCTTTTGTTGGGTGGACTGCACCATATTTTTCAGTGTAAAAATCTTGAATTTTTTTATCAGCTACTGGGAAATAACCAGCACCTTGATGAGGTTGGCACCCCATATCTGCAGCCCCTTGAACATTGTTCTGACCTCTTAAAGGATTAACTCCAACACCTCTTCTTCCTATGTTGCCAGTAATCATTGCAAGGTCTGCAATCAACATCACAGTTTTAGAACCTTGTTCGTGCTCAGTAACTCCTAAACCATGGAACTCCATAGAATTTTTTGCTGTTGCATATGCAATGGCTGCTTCTTTAACTAATTGTTTATCAACACCAGCAACACTTGCTAGATGATCAATATCTAAACCATTAATGTGATTTAAAAATTCATCAAACCCTTCAGTTCTATTTTCAACAAAATCTTTATTTAATAAGTTTCCTTTAACAATGTAGTAAAGCATCATGTTTAGTACAGCAACGTTTGTTCCAGGTCTTAATCTAATATGATAGTCAGCAAGTTTAGCAATATCAGTAGTAATTGGATCAAGCACAATTAATTTTTTACCTTTCATAACCTGTTGTTTAATTTTTGCACCAGTTACAGGATGAGCATTTGTTGGATTTGCTCCAATGATTAAAAATAAATCAGCATGATAAATATCCTCTGTGGAGTTAGTTGCTGCCCCTGTTCCAAAAGTTTGTTGCATTCCCCATGCAGTAGGTGAATGGCAAATTCTTGCACAGCAATCTATATTATTTGTTCCAATTGCTGCTCTGATCATTTTTTGAAAAACATAATTTTCCTCATTAGTGCATCTAGCTGAAGAAATACCAGCAATAGCATCTGGGCCACTCTCATTCTTAATCTTTTCTAATTTTTGCTTTATATATTCGTAAGCATCATCCCAAGATACTTCTTCAAATTTTCCATTTCTCTTAATCAAAGGACTTCTCAGTCTGTCTGGATGATCATAAAAACCAAATGCATATCTTCCTTTGATACATGTATGACCTGCGTTTACTTCAGTTTCTTTTGGAGTATCTATTGCAACAACTTTTCCATCTTTTACAGAGGTCTCTAAATTACAACCGACACCGCAGTACGAGCACGTAGTTCTAACTTTTTTATCTACTTTTACTGATTTAGATTGAAATACATCTGAAATAGCATCTGTTGGACAAGTGTGAGCGCAAGCACCACAAGATACACACGATGAGTCCCCAAAGAGCATATCATTATCAGTGGTAATTCTAGACTCAAATCCTCTTCCACTCATTGTCAAAACAAACGAACCTTGAATTTCATCACATGCTCTTACACATCTTCCACAATTTATACAGTTGTCCAAATTCATTCTCATGTAAGAGTGAGAAGTATCTTTGGGAGTTCCTTTATGTTGTTTAGGGTTATTATATCTATGGTCGCTAATTCCTAAGTCATTTGCTACAGTTTGAAGTTCACAATTTTTATCTACTTCACAAGTATCACAATTCATTGGATGGTCTGTTAATACTAACTCAACAATATTTTTTCTTAAGTTTTGCAATCCATCATTACTTGTAAATATGTGTTGGTTTTCTCCAACAGGTGTATGACATGATGCAACTACTTTAGTTGGACCGTCTTTTTCTAGAGCAACTTCAACAGAGCAGACTCTGCAAGCACCATAAGGTGCAAGGTTAGGGTCGTCGCATAGTGTTGGTACCTTCTTTTCTCCCAAGTAACTTTTTACAAATTTTAAAATAGATGTATGATTTGGCCCTATTTCATAGGGTTTTCCATCTATATAGGCAACTTTTCTTTTTTCCGCACTCATTAATTATCTTTTACTATATCATTTTTAATTTCATCACCAAAATACTTTAATATGTTCATTATGGGTGTTGGTATCGCTCCACAAAGCGCACACAAGCATCCTTTTTGCATGGTGACTAATAATTCATTCAAAAGTTTAAGTGGAATTTTAGATGTTCCTTTCTTTAACTGATCAAACATTTCTTTTCCTCTGTAGGATCCAATTCTTCCAGGAAAGCATTTTCCACATGACTCTTCAGCTGAAAACTCAAATAAGTGATGAATGTATTCAGCCATATTAAAATCTTTAGGAATACTAACAACACTCGCATGACCTAACATAAAACCTGCTTTAGTAAATTCTTGGAAATCTAAATTTAGTTTTTCGATTTCTGATATAGGCACTACTCCACCTAAAGGTCCACCAATTTGGAATGCTTTTACATCTTCTTTGTATCCACCACCATATTCTTCAAATATTTTTTTCATTGGTGTTCCCATATCAATCTCATAAACGCCAGGATTATTAAAAAAACTATCTAGACAAACTAGTTTTGTTCCAGCAGATTTTTTATTTCCAACTGATGAAAATTTTTCTGCTCCATTTAGTAAAATTCCAGTTGCAGCTGCTAATGTTTCTACATTGTTAACTACAGTTGGTTTTTTGTATAATCCTTCTGTTACAGGGAATGGAGGTCTTACATCTACTTCTGCTCTTCTACCTTCAATAGATGCTATTAAAGCTGTTTCTTCTCCACAAATATAAGCACCTTGTCCAATACAAATATTCAAATCAAAAGAAAATTCTGTTCCTAATATTTTTTCACCTAATAATCCTGCTTCTTTTAATGAATTAATACATCCATTAATTGCTTCAATTGATTTTGGATATTCGCCTCTTATATAAAGTACTCCTTCATTACTACCAATTACATAACCACAAACTATCATTCCAAATAACACTTTAAGTGGTTGATCTTCCAATAAATATCTATCTGAGAAAGCACCAGAATCTCCTTCATCAGCATTACAAACTACATATTTTTTTTCTGATTTTGTTTTACTACAGAAATCCCATTTCATTCCTGTTGGAAATCCTGCGCCACCTCTACCTGTAAGATTAGAAGATAATAACGAGTTTATGATTTCTTTTTTATCCGTTTTAATAAATTTTTCTAAATGCTCTTTGAATTGATCAAAGTTTGATAATTTATCATCCATTAAAAAACTTGTTGTTGCAAAACTTTTTGAAAAGAATTTTTCTTGTTTTATTTTTTCACCTTTAATGATTTGATCTATTTGATTGATGTCATTACCTGCATAATTTTCTCCATCATAGTGAAACGCATGATTTTCATAGCAATGGCCAAGACAAAACATCTCGCCAACTTTATCGTCACCTAATTTTTCTTGTAATTTTTTCTTTAAAGGCTCTTGTGTACCTGCGCACATACAAGCGCTTCCATTACATACAAATGCTTTCTTCTCTCTGTGCGAGGGTCTTAAAAATTCGTAAAAACTTTCCGCTCCGTGAATAGTTGAAACACCCATTTTGTATTCTTCAGCTATTTCCTTTATCCCTGCATCATCTTTAGAATTTAAGGATCTGTCAGATAGCTTTTGAAATAGATTATTTTTTAAGCCTATTCTTCCGGATAAATTACTTATGTTTTTAGACATACTCTTTATAAATTAGCTTAATATTATCCTTTTTTTATTATTATAAATATTAAAGCCACTTTCTTTTACAAAACCTAATAGAGTCATGTCAAAACGTTTAGCTAGATCCACTGCGAGACTCGTAGGCGCACCCACACCAGCCATAATACCAATATTTGCCATTAATCCCTTTTGAACTAGCTCAAAATTCAACCTTCCAGAGCAGGCAATAAACTGAGCTTTTATATTAAGTAGTCCATTTTGAATAGTATGACCTAACAATTTGTCTAAAGCATTATGTCTTCCAACATCTTCACGGGTAGCTATTACCGAACCCGCTTCATCAATTAAAGCACTAGCATGAATTCCACCAGTTTTTGCAAACTCAGACTGTTCATTCATCAATAGACTTGGAGATTTTAAAATTATCTCCTCTTTTATTTTTGGAAAATACGAATCTAATTTATCATTTTTTAATACTTCAATTGAGTCTAATGAAGTTTTTCCACATACTCCACACGAGGAGTTTGTTACGAAGTTTTTTTTTAATTTACCAATATCTAAATTATCTGTTTTATTTATTGTAGCTTCAATAACGTTATGTAAATTATAATCTCCAACAGGATCACCTATATGTTGAATGCTATCTATTTCATCCATATTCTCGATTATTCTTTCATTAAATAAAAATCCTCTAATTAAATCTTCATCATTTCCAGGTGTCCTCATTGTTATAGATATATTTTGCGTTTCAATTTTTCCATTCTTTTTATATTTAAGACGCATTTCTAAAGGTTCCTCAACAGATACAGCATCTTTTACGATTTCCTCTTTTGAACCTTTAATTTTTGATACGTTGTATTTTATATCCATTTTTGAGGGTACTTTTTCTTTAATACAAACTTATTGATAACTATCCCAAATACTAGAACAATTATTGATCCAAGTATAATTGGACTTAACAAATAATCGTAAGAAACACTTCCAATGATAACTATAATTGGATTTCCACCAGCTGGTGGATGAGTCACATCTAAAAGGATCATTAAACCAACTCCTAAGCCCACACTTATTGGAATAGTTATATAAATTGGAAGTGGTATAAAATTTAAAACAATAATTCCAACAGCGGATGTTAAAAAATGACCAAAAAATATATTTTTAGGCTGTGCAAAAGGACTTTCTGGAAATCCATACAATAAAACCATTGATGATCCAAATGAAGCAATCAAAAATAAACCAAATGTAGTTTTGTAAGTTAAATAAGTTAAAGCACCTATTGTGATTGCAGAAAAAAGTCCTGCTATTAAAGATTTAATTAATTGATCTTTTTTCATATTAAGATTTTAAGGCCTTTGCCAATGTTTTGAAAGGTAACAGAAGACACTCTTTTCTTGAAATATTTTTTTTATTAAAAAGTTTTTCTAATATTTTCCACTCTTTTGGAAATTTTTCAGATGCATTTTCAAAAAAATTGTTAGCAATAATTATAATTTCTCTCATTTTTTTAATAGACTTGTTAATAGATTTTTTTGACAAAATACTTGCTGAAGCTTGGCAGTAAATACATGATTTACATTCATAAGCAAAATCAGTAATTTTTTCACCTTTGACCATAAGACTAATATTCATTTCATCTCCACATAAAGGGTTTTTAAATTTAGCAAAATGAGAGCTATCTTTTAAAACTTTATGATTTCTAGTATCTGAAGCAATTTTTAAAATTTCTAAGTCCATTTATTGACCTTTATTAAAAAGATATATGACTTATATTTAATTTGATGAGCGAAAACAATGTTTTGCCAGTCATATTAGCTGGTGGAAAATCAAGAAGGTTTGGTGGGAATAAAGCAAATGCCAAATTGGGAGATTTAACTTTAATCGAACATACAATTCAAAAACTTAAAAATAGATTTAAAGAAATTTTAATCATCTCAAATGAGGAAAGAAACAAAGATATAAGCAATGTTTTTTACTCAAATGATGTTATGGATGGACAACTAGGACCTTTAGTTGGTGTGCTATCTTCAATGGAATGGATAATAGATAATTCAAAAAATTATAAGTGGATTATGACATTTCCTTGTGACACACCTTTTTTCAAAATTGAAATTATTGATCAAATGATGACCGCCCAAAGACAATCTAGCAAAAAGTTGTTTTTTTTAAAAAGTGGTGAAAAAAGACACAATATTTTTGGCTTATGGTCAGCAGAGCTTAAAGATCAATTAAGAAAAGACTTAGAGGCAGGGGATAGAAAAGTTGAAGATTGGGCTAATAAAATTGGAACAGAAATAATTGAATTAGATCCTAAAGACGATAATAGTTTTTTAAACATAAATACTAAAATAGATTTAGAGGAAGCGTCTAAAAAGATATGAATTCTTATAAAGCAGCAACAAGTAAATTGAATAACAATTCATTAAAAATTGGCAGTGAAATTGTTTCAATAAAAGATGCTTTAAACAGAATATCGAGCAAAGAAGTGATTGCTAAATCTGATTATCCCGCTGATGATAATACAGCGTTTGATGGTTTTGCAGTAAATTCAAAAGAAACAAAAAATACATTTCAAAAATTTAAAATTCTTAAAACTATTGCAGCAGGGGACAACCCTTATATCAAAAAAGTTCCCAAATTATCATGTATTGAGGTAATGACAGGTGCAATTATTAAAAAACCTTTTGATACCATTATTCCAATTGAGGATATTGAGTTTTTTCCAAGTAAACAAAATGCAAAATATATAATTATTAAAAAAAAAATTAAAAAATCAGAATTTATTAGACCAAAAGGCTCAGATTATAAAAAAGGAAATAAAATAATTAGAAAAGGAGAATTAATAAATCCTGCTCATATCTTATCTTTAAAAACGTTAGGTATAGATAAAGTTTTAGTAAAAAAGAAAGTAAATATAGTCTTTTATCCATCAGGAAATGAATTATCTGATAAAAAAAATATACCTTCGTGGAAAATAAGAAATTCAAACACAATTTATCTAAACTCTTTAATCAGAAGTTTACCTGTAAATTTTACTGTAAAAAAAATCTTAAGAGATAAAGATAAAATATTATTTAAAAAACAAATATCTAAACAATTAAAGTCTAAAACTGACATCCTAATTACATCTGGAGCTATCTCTAAAGGAAAATTTGATTTTATTCCAAGTGTTATTAATCAATTTAAACTTAAAAATCACTTTAAAGGAGTTGCAATTAGACCAGGTAAACCAATCATGTTTGCAAGATTTGATAATAATAAATGTTTTTTTGGTTTACCAGGTAATCCCATTTCCTCAGTTGCTTGTTTTAGATTTTTTGTAATCCCGTTGTTATTTAAATCTTTAGGTTTAAAAGTAGAAAAGCCAATATTTGCAAAACTAAAAAATAAATTTTCCAAAAAGAAAAAATTTACAAGATTTGTTAAAGGAAAGTTATCCTTTGATAAAAAAGGTCTTGTTCAATTTGAGGTATTTGAAGGACAAGAGTCTTATAAAATCAAGCCTTTTGTTAAATCTAACGCTTGGGGTGTATTTAAAGATGGTGTTTCAGTATTCAATAAAGGAAATTTAATAGATGTTTACTCAGCATCAGGTCTTAATGAATTTTTGATCAGCTAATCGTATTTTCTTGTCTCAAATTTAAAATAAGATTAATAATTCGGGATGCTCGATCTTAAAAATCCAAAAGTTGCAATACCAATAGTTCTTTTTGCTGGACTGTTATGGTCATTTGGACCGTATGTTGTAAGGCATATTGATCAACCTCAATTGGTTCCTTGGCAATATTTATTTACAAGGGGATTAGTAATTTTCATTTTATTAAATCTTTATCTATATTTTGAAGAAGGATTAGATTTTTATAAAAACTATTTTAAAGTTGGTATTTCTGGTGTTTTAGGTGGCATTGGATTAGGCACGGCTATGATGACTTTTATATGGTCAATCACAAATACTAGTGCTGCAGTAACTCTTTTATGCTTAGCTGCAATGCCATTCATAACAGCGTTGTTAGGGTTTTTATTTTTAAGAGAAAAAATTTCACTTACAGTTTGGGTGGCAATTTTAGTTGCAACATTTGGAATTGTTGTAATGGCGTTTGGAACAGGTGGAACAAATTCTCTTCCTGGTCTTGTCTTTGGTTTAGCATCTGCTCTTGGATTTTCTGTTTTTTCTGTAACTTTGCGTTGGAGAAAACAAACACCTAAATTTACAACAGTAGCAATTGCAGGTTTATTTTGTTTTTTATTTTCATCGGTAATGTTGATTTTAAATGACAGTCAATTTTTATCTTCTAGTAAAAATGAAGCTTTGTTTGCAACTCATGGAACTTTAGTTTGTGCAGGTTTAATATTATATTCAATTGGTTCAAAAAATATTCCTGCTGCAGATTTAACTTTGTTATCTTTAACAGAGGTAATTGGAGGAATATTTTGGGTTTGGTTACCATGGTTAGGCATCAATGAAGTTCCAGCAACAAACACAATTATTGGTGGCTTTTTTATATTTATTGCAATTTTCTATTACAGCATGATCATGCAATCCAATAGAAGATTTATTGGTTTAAATTAGTTTTTTATGGAAAGACCAGATTTTTTTGAATTGAATAATGGTGAAAAAGTAAAACTTCCCTTTTCAGATAAAGAGTACAAAAATAGAGTATCAAAACTTAGAGATGTTATGTCAAATAATAACATGGATATGGTAATTCTAACCTCGATGCATAACATTGCATATTATACAGGGTTTATTTATTGTTCATTTGGAAGACCATATGGATGTGTAGTAACAAAAGATAAAATAGTAACAATTTCTGCAAATATTGATGCAAGTCAACCTTGGAGAAGATCACATTGTAATAACGTAATCTATACTGATTGGAAAAGAGATAATTTTTTAAGAGCTATTGTATCTATAATTGGAAGAGATGATCCTCCAAAAACAATTGGAATTGAAAATGATCATGTAACTTTAGATATAAAAGAAAAATTAAACTCGATCTTTAGCATTGCTATTTTTAAAGATATTTCAAAGCATTTAATGAAACAAAGAATGATTAAATCAGATGAAGAGATTTCAATAATTAAAAATGGTGCCCGTATTGCTGATTTAGGTGCTGAGGAAATTGTAAAACACATAAAACCTGGTCAATCAGAATTAGAGATTGCAATAGCAGGGAGAGATAAAATGGAGAGAGAAATAGCAAAGTCTTATCCTGATGCAGAATATATGGATACTTGGGTTTGGTTTCAGTCAGGCATTAATACAGATGGAGCGCATAATCCAAAAACAAATAGAGCATTAAAAAATGGAGATATATTATCTTTAAATACTTTTCCAATGATCTCAGGTTACTATACTGCTTTAGAGCGAACATTGTTTGTCAATGAAATTGATGATGCATCTTTAAAAGCTTGGGAAGCAAATGTAAAAGTTCATAAACGTGGATTAGAATTAATCAAACCAGGGGTAAAGTGTTCTGAAATTTGTGAGGAGTTAAATAATTTATTTGCTGAATTAGGTTATCTTCAATATCGAACGTTTGGCTATGGTCATTCATTTGGAATGCTCTCACATTTTTATGGAAGAGAGGCGGGGGTGGAACTTAGAGAAGATATTGATACTATTCTTGAAAAAAACATGGTGATATCAATGGAACCTATGATTATGATCCCAGAGGGAAAGCCTGGTGCAGGTGGCTATAGAGAGCACGACATTTTAGTGATCAAAGAGGATGGAGCTGAAAATATCACTAAATTTCCGTTTGGACCTGATCATAATATTATAAAAAATTAAATGTCAGATAAAGTAATTGTAAATAGTTGGAATGAATGGGATCCATTAAAACATGTAATAGTTGGACGTGCTGATGGGACTTGTATTCCTGCTCCCGAACCAGCTTTAGATGCAAAAGTACCTGAAGATAGCGATATGAGAGGTCAGTTTGGCCCAAGAACAAAAGATACGGTTGATAAAGCAAATGAACTTTTGGATAATTTTTCATCCATGCTAGAAAAGCGAGGAATTAAAGTTGATAGACCAACGCCTTTGGACTTTAATCAACCTACTTCAACACCAGATTGGAAGGCTGAAACAATGTTTGGATGTATGCCGCCAAGAGATGTTTTGCTTACAGTTGGGAATGAAATTTTAGAAGCTACAATGAGTTATAGATGTAGATGGTTTGAATACCTTTGCTACAGACCTTTATTAAAACAGTATTATAATGAAGATCCAAACATGAGACATGAGTCAGCTCCAAAACCAAGATTAACAGATGAAGACTATAGAAAAGATTATTTATCAGATAAAATCGGAGTACAAAAAAGACTTGAGTGGACTGAGCAAAAGTATTTTGTAACAACAGAAGAAGAACCATTGTTTGATGCAGCTGATATTTTAAGATTTGGAAAAGACTTAGTCGTTCAACATGGTTTTACAACAAATCTAAAAGGAATTGATTGGATTAAAAGACATTATAAAGATCATAGAGTTCATGCAGTAAATTTTCCAGGCGATCCTTATCCAATCCATATTGATGCAACTTTCACACCAATTAAAGAAGGATTAATTATAAATAACCCTCAAAGAAGATTGCCTAAAGATCAAAGAAAATTATTTGAGGATAATGGATGGGAAATCGTAGATAGCGCACAACCAGCTCATAATGAACCACCTCCACTGTGTTATTCTTCAACTTGGCTATCCATGAATGTACTTGTCCTTGATCCAAAAACTGTTTGTGTAGAGAAAAGTGAAGTTTATCAAGCTGAACAATTAGATAAATTAGGTATGGAAGTTGTACCTGTCGAGCTTAGAGATGCCTATGCGTTCGGAGGAGGTATTCATTGTTGTACTGCAGATGTATACAGAGAGGGAACATTAAAAGATTATTTTCCTAAACAATAATGGCAACAATTAAAACAAAAAGAGATAGAGTAAAGTTTGCATCCGATAATGTTACGGGAGCATGTCCAGAAGTATTAGATGCTATTTTAAAAGCTAATGATGGAGATAGAACGCCTTATGGCAATGATGATCTCTCAAAGAGTTTACAAGATAAATTTTCAGAAATATTTGAAAAAGAAGTAATTGTTTTTCCAACATCCTCAGGGACGGCAGCCAATGCACTTGCGTTATCTACAATGACACCTTCATTTGGAAATATTTATTGTCATAGACTTTCACATATCAATGTTGATGAGTGTGGGGCTCCAGAGTTTTATACAGGTGGAGCAAAGTTAGTAAATCTTAATGGAATAGATGGAAAAATTACAGCTGAAGAACTTAACAATTCAATAAGTGGAAAAGGAATTGTCCATCATACACAACCCTCATCTGTAAGTATTACACAACTATGTGAAACAGGAGAAGCTTATAATTTAGATGAAATTAAAAATATTTCTGAAGTAACTCATAAACATAAACTTAATATACACATGGATGGAGCTAGATTTGCTAATGCTTTAGTCTCATTAAATTGCAGTCCAGCAGAAATGACATGGAAATCAGGTATTGATGTACTTTCATTTGGAGCAACAAAAAATGGATGTTTAGCAGCAGAGGCAATAATTTTTTTTAAACCAGAATTAGTTGGTAACTTACCATTTTTAATGAAAAGAGCGGGGCATTTACTATCGAAAATGAGTTTTGTTTCAGCACAATTAGATGCATATATTTCAAATGATGTTTGGATAAAAAACGCCAAACACGCGAATGCAATGGGAAAAAAACTAAGCCAAGGTTTAGAACAGCATAAAAATATAAAAATTGCATATCCAACAGATGCTAATGAGGTATTTGTAAAAATGCCTAAAGATATAATTGATCAACTTAATTCAGAAGGCTACACAATAAACGACGATGAGTGGGATGGTAATGCGGTTAGATTAGTAACAGCATGGAACACAGATCCAACTGAAGTTGATACTTTTTTAAACTATATTAAATCTTAGTTAGCTTGGATTTTCCTTTAAAAATTCAATATACTTAATTACATCATCTAATTGATCATCAGGTATATCTTTGTAACTGGCATTAAATTTACTTTTCACACAAATTGCAACATGAGCGTAGGGGTTTCTTCCTTTAGGATGGTTGGGGTGATCAGGTAATTGTCCTACCAAATAATCGCCAGCATCCTGAATAATTTTCCAGAGTTTACTTGCGTTTTCTTTGTTCATACTACTTCAAACCTTGATTTATCTCAATCTGGTATAGTCCTGGGTATAGTTATCCCACAAAATTTTACAAATTCCTATAAGGATTTTCTTAAGTTATATTTAGATAGCAATAGAAATATATCATTTAAAAATTCATTAGGTATATTTCTGTCAAAACATGTTTTGCAACTAAGATTATCTTTATTAATTAAGACATGAGCAAATGCTTTATTTACATTAGAAAAAGGGTTTCCAAAATCTAGTTTTTGACCTTCTGAGAATGAAATTCTAATTATATCGCTTAGTTCTTCAGACATTTTTTCTGCATCTTTAAAATTACCCTTTGCAACATTATTATAAATTTCTCTTAAAATTTTACCAAAACAATTTGCTGAGCTTAATAAAAATCCATCATATTTCCCATTAGGTTTTAAATGATCAAAATAATTTTCTTCTGCTCCTCTTAAAAATATTAAATCATTAAAATTAATTCCAGAATTCACAACATCATCTTCACCACTAGTATCCTTAAATAATTGAATTCTATCTTGAAAATTATCTTTTAATATTTTTAAAGTTTCAGGTTCAATTTTACATTTTACTACTTGAGGTAATTGATAGATAGAAATTGGTAAATGTGTATTTTCAATGATACGCTTAAAATGTGAAATAATTTCTTTTTGTTTGATGTTTTCGTTAACGGGAGCACATAAAGTTAATCCAAAAAAACCTGCAGATGATCCATTTTTAACTAGATATCTTTCTATGATATCTGCACGTCTTAGAACATCTTCTGTTGTTTTTCCAAATGCTCCAAATAATATTTTGTTATCTTTTTTGATTAAAGAGTTATCATTTAATATATCTAACCAATTTAAAATTAATTTATCAGTTAAATTCCATCCATCTCCTGTAGTACCGCATACCAAGAATTGTTTTACATGTGGGTCTAACCAATTGATATGTTTTTGAATAAGCTTTTCATCTAGTTCTAATTCTTTTGTGTTTTGATATTGAGAAATAATTGGAACCCAGATTGGATCAAATGATTTAGATTTATTCATATAATTATTAATTACATGAAATTAAAAATAAATTTTCTCTATTATTACTAATTTATAGTTGAATATTAGTAAATTTTATAAGATATTTTATAAATATTAATAAAATTTATTAAAAATATGGATGAAGTTGATAAAAAGATTGTAAAAATACTTAAAAATAACAGCAAAACTACACTTCAAAATATTAGTGAGAAAATAAATTTAAGTATTGCTCCTACCGCAAGAAGAATAAACCAATTAGAAGAAAATAATATAATTAAAAATTATTCAATAAATATTGATGAAACTTCACTTGGTTACAAATTTCCTGCATTTATATTTATAAGCTTAGAAAAACAACAATCAAAAAATTTTGATAAATTTGAGAAAAAAATTTTAAATTTTCCTGAAGTTGTTGAATGTTGGTTAATGACAGGTGCTAAGGATTACTTAATTAGAATTGCGGTTAAAGACGTTGAGGAATTTGAGGAATTTTTAACAAAAAAACTTACTGTAATAGATGGTGTTTCTTCAGTTGAAACCTCCATACCTTTACGTAGAGTTAAATCAGAATACTCACGAGTAGAATAAAGATATTATATTAAGTTGATTTATCTCAACTTAGTATACTTTAATTATAAATGACTAAAGATAAAATTAAAATTCATATAAGAAATAATCATTGGAAAAAAGGATCTTTGCCTTGTGACTTAGAAGGTGAAAAAAATAGCAGTGTCACAAAAGATTTGTTTGAAAGTAAATTAAGCAAGTATCCTGGAATAAAAGATAAAATTTCATATTTAATTGACTGGGATGATGATAATTGGAAATCCTCAATGAAAGATGCCGATATCCTACTTGCATGGAATTTTCCAACAAAAGGTTTAAGTAAAATTGCACCTAAATTAAAATGGATTCACATTGTATCAGCTGGAGTTAATCATCTCTCTCCATTTAATTGGGTTAAAAAAGATTTAGTTTTAACTAATAGTAGAGGAATACAAGCAAAAAAAGCTGGTGAATTTGGATTAATGAGTATTTTGATGCTTCAAAACCAAATGACAAGAATAATTACTAATCAAAAACAAAAAGACTATGTCACTTTATTAAGTAACCCAATTGAAAATAAACATGTTGTAGTAGTTGGAACTGGTTCATTAGGAGGCTCAATGATTAAACATATCAGTTCACTTGGAGCAAATGTAACCGGTGTTAATAGACGAGGTAGAAATGTTGATGGATGTTCAAAAGTTATTAAATTTGATAAAATTGATAAAGTTTTGCCTGATGCTGATTTTCTTTATTTAGCAGTTCCCGAAACTAATGAAACAAAAGGAATGATAAACAAAAAAAGGTTAGATGCTTTAAAACACACTTGTGGAATTGTTAACATTGGACGTCAATCTGTAATGGATTATGAGCATTTAAGAAAAAAATTAACAAAAAATGAAATTTCTGGAGCTATTTTAGATGTTTTTTCAGAGGAACCTATAAAAAGAAATTCCAAATTTTGGAATACTCCTAATTTAGTAATAACACCTCATATATCTTCAGATAGCAAAGGAAAGTACATTGAAATGGTTTTAGAAAAGTTTTTAACTAACTTAAAATTATTTATTGATAAAAAAGATTTAATTAATCAAGTAGATCCTGATCTAGGATACTAATACTTCGATTATTTTAGGATATTATTTTATTTTTTTCATTATCCACAATAACTGGACTTTCAAAATATGTAATTTCTGGCTTAGAGTATCTTTCAGTAATCCACTTAATTCTTTCTTCATCAAACCATTTTTTGGCAAACTCTATTTTTGTAAAAGTATAAACACCACCAGCATAACCTTTTTCAATATCTGCTATGTAATTTTTTCTCAATAATCCTTCGACGTCTACATATAATGTAGAAGTTTCGATAAACTTTTCTTTTAGAGTTTTTAAATTAAGTTCATTAGATATTTTAAATTTAACTAATACTGTAATCATTATTTCTTTTTAGAGCTTTTTTTGGTTAATGACTACGTCTACTAATATCGCAATTAATAAATTAAGCATAGTAATTCCACAAATTATGATGAAGCTAAAGAAGTAAATCCATGCCCACCAATAAATATCTTGCAATGGAAGCATCACCTGTTCCCAACTAGAAAGAGTTAAAACTTGAAATAATGTAATCATTGCAACCCCAACATCACCCCATCTCTCAGGTATATCTGTATTAAATAAAATTGATCCTAATGTTGCGTAAATATAAAGAATAATAAACAATAATAATCCCACATAAAAAACTCTCTTAACTGAGGATAATAAAGCTTCTATTATTTTCTTAAGTTCAGGGACAACAGAAATAATTCTAAGAACTCTAAATACCCTTAATAATCTCAATAGTAAAAAGCTAGAATTATTAGGTATAGGAATTAATGAAATAAATACAATTAAAGTATCAAATACATTCCATCCACTTTTAAAAAAATCTAATTTTTTTGGCTCTCCGATAAAACGAATTGAAATTTCAATAACAAAAAATATTGTAATTGAATAATCTAAATAATTTATTGCTTGTTTAGTTAACTCGTTTAAATCGTAAGTATTAACTCCAATTGTTATTGCATTTAGAATGATAATTGAAATTACAACAAATTGAAAAATTCTACTTTCTTTAAGATTGTATAAATACTTGTTCATTTTTGTGCAAAATATAATTGTTATTCTCTAAAATTAACAAAATCTATAGGAAGGCCAATATCTATTGCTTTTATTGCAGTAATTGCTTCTTGAAGCTCATCTTTTTTTTTGCCATCTACTCTTAATTCTTCTCCTTGTATTTTTATTTGGATTTTAAGTTTCTTTTTTTTTATATCGGCAATAATTTTTTTTGCATTTTCTTGACTAATTCCTTCTTTTAACTCACTTGTTTGTCTTATTGCTCCTCCAGATGCGCCTTCAGAACTTTTAATATCAAATACTCTTGGATCTACTTTTCGCCTTATAAGATGAGTTTGTAATAATTCATTTACTTGCTTTAATTTGAGCTCATCAGGCGCAAGAGTGGTCACATTTTTTTCCTTTCTCTCTATTGTTATATGAAGCCCTTTAAAGTCATAGCGATTTCCAATTTCTCTTAAACAGTTAGCAAGAGCGTTGTCAAACTCTTGGTAGTTTATTTTACTTATCACATCAAAAGAGGGCATATTTTATTTTTTGAATTTTACTTTCTTTTAGCTCTGGTTTCTTCGTTTATTTGTCTTCCATATTCTCTAATTTGCATTCTTTCTAAAGCTTCAGACTCTTTTGTTTTATCTTCAGTTTTCTTTTTTCTAGAATAATAAATTGGTAAAACAATTGATAATATGACTATAAATATAGCTAAAATAATTTGCCAAGTTTCCATGATCATATATTCTTACAATTATTTAAATAATCAATTTAAAAATGCAAAAAACTAATTGGAATTATCCGACAACTATGTGGGTAGGCCAAGATAGAATTAAAGATCTTAATATTGCTTGTAGAAATTTAAATATAAATAAGCCCTTATTAGTTACAGATAAAGGTCTTGCAAACTCAGATATTATTCAAAATAGTTTATCTAACTTAAAACAAAATAGTTTTGAGGTTATATTATATTCAAATGTTATAGGAAACCCAACGGGAACAAATGTAAATGAAGGTGTTGGAATTTACAGAAAAAATAACTGCGATGGTGTCATTGCCTTTGGTGGAGGAAGTGGACTTGATGTAGGTAAAGCCATTGCTTTTATGTCAGGTCAACATTTACCAATTTGGGATTTTGAAGATGTGGGGGATAATTGGAAAAAAGCAAATTCAAATAGCATTGCACCAATTATTGCAGTTCCAACCACAGCAGGCACTGGATCAGAGACAGGACGAGCATCAGTTATTTTAAATGAAGATTCTGGAATTAAAAAAATAATTTTTCATCCAAAGTTTTTACCTTCGATTGTAATTTTAGATCCATTGTTAACTAAAAGTTTACCTCCAGATATAACTGCTGCAACTGGAATGGATGCTTTAGCTCATAACTTAGAAGCTTATTGTGCCCCAGGTTATCATCCGATGGCAGATGGAATTGCATTAGAGGGCATAAGAATAATTAATAACTGGCTCTTAGTTGCAGTTGAAGATGGGTCAAATATTGAAGCTAGAATGAATATGTTAACTGCTGCGAGTATGGGATCTACTGCATTTCAAAAAGGACTTGGTGCAATCCATTCATTAAGCCATCCAGTAAATGCATTAAATAATATCCATCATGGATTATCTAACGCAATCTTTATGCCTTATGTTTTGACATTCAATAAAAACGCAATTGAAAAAAAAATTGTTAAAATTTGTGAATATTTAGAGTTTCAAAACAAAACATTCGATGAATTTTTAAATTGGACATTAAACTTGAGAAAAAAACTTAAAATTCCACACAAACTTGCTGATGTTATTGAACCAGACAAAATTGATATTGATCGACTTTCAAAAATGGCACTTGACGACCCATCAACTAGCGGAAACCCAAAGAAACTTTCTTTAGAAGATATGAAAATTATGTATCAACACAGTATTACTGGCGAATTGTTCAAATAAGAGATTAAAATTTATCTATTCTTCCATTTAATGACATAAGACTTAATTCTACTTTAAGTCTTGGATGTTTTTTCTTTAAATTTAACTTTATTTTTTCAAACGAGTTTTCATGAATTTTCATTTCATTGTGAGGGGTAAATTCTTTTTTTCCATTTACAATTTTTGCTGCACCGCAATCTTTATGATTTATAACTATCAACTTTTCAATTCTATGTATTTTTATTGATGTATTTAAATTTTCCCAGAAAGTACTGTGCCACTTTTTAAACTTTGAAGCTGTGACACCAACCGCAGCACCAGCAATTGTAAAAGCACTATATTTACCGTTTAATTTTCTTCTTTTTAAATAATTTGAAACTTTAGTTTGAAATCTTGGGTCCATACAAGATAGAACCATAGCTTTATATTTTTTTTTCATAATTTAATAATTTCCTTTTTGATTGGTCCCTTTATAAAAAATTTCTTGAAGATTGTCGTTTTCTTGTTTTTTTGTTTTTATGTCATCTGTATCTAATAATGATTTTGGTCTTCCTATTTTATGATGAAAATTATATTTATCTTCTCCCCTTGCAAGCTGAACACTATTTTTTCCTATAACTTGTTTTACATTACTTCCTATGTAACTCTGTATTACAAAACCTATCCTTCTATCATCGCTTTTGTTTAAACCTGAGCCATGCACCGTTTTAGGATGATGTAGTGACATTTGTCCTGCTGACAGTATTAATGCCTTCGTTTCATGTTCGGGAACATCATTTACTGTTTGACCTCTAGTTAATAGATTTCCCTCATTAAATTTTTGATCATGGTCTTTAAGGTTATCTTTATGAGATCCTGACCACATTCTCATACATCCATTCTGCTCATTTGAGTCTGTTATCGCAACCCACGCAGTAACCCAATTATAAGGCTCTAATCCAATATATTTTGCATCCTGATGATAGCTTACAAATCCCTTTTCTTTTGGATTTTTTATAAATAACGTTGTTCCACAAACGAGAATATCTTTACCAATTAAGGATTGTACTGCATCTAATATTTTTGAATTATGCGTTACTTCATCAAGCAAAGGAGAGATGAGGTGTGCATTGTATCTTCCTGCATTTTCTAATTCTCCAGGCAATCTTTGTTCAATAGTTTCAATTTCATCTCTAATTTCTTTTGCTTTGTCTTTTGAAAAAACATCTATAGGCGAAACAAATCCCTCATCCTTGTATTGTTGAAGTTGATTTGAGGAAAGATAAGTCATACTATTTTGAATGCCTGAAGTTATTAAAATTGGAATTACAGAAAAAAACAATCAAAAAATTCAAGAAGTAAAGACAGTTAAAGTAATTGCAAATCAAGGCATAGTAGGGGATAGGCATTTCAAAGAATTTAACGACCCATATAATCAATTATCTCTAATAGAGTCTGAGAACATTGATTATTACAATATTAAATACGGTTTAAATATTCCATATATTAATTTTAGAAGAAATATAATTACCAAAGGAATTAAGCTGAATGATTTGGTTGGAAAAAAACTAAAAATTGGATCTGTTCAAGTTGAGGGTATGGATTTATGTAGACCCTGCAGACATCTTAATGAATCATTAAATCAAGATAATGTTTTAAAGGAATTTTTAAGAAAAGGTGGTCTTAGGTGTCAGATTTTAACATCTTCAAGTATAAATACTGGAGATAAAATTGAGGTTCTAGATTAATTGAATTTTATCCAAAAGTTTTTTGGGTTTCATCAGCATTTGAATTTTGATCTAATGTTGCAGGTGCATCAGGATCTAACTCTAATCCTGCAGGAGTAATAGTTGCTGGTACTGGGGTAAAAGTTGAGTCTGGATTTTCAACAGTTTCTCTCACTCTCATTCTATAAAGTCCAAATGCTCCGATTAAACTGTGAATTAGTATTAGAAAAACAAAAAAACCGTTTAAGCCAAACCAACCCATAAAGATAGAGCAAAGAATTGGACCACTTATTGCTCCAAAACCAAAAATTAATTGTAAACCACCTCCTGCTGCAACAAATTTTGTCTTAGGTACAAAATCATTAGTGTGAGCAAGATTTAAAGAAAATAATGGTAGGCATAAGCTTGCATATAATCCAACAGCTACAAAAAATACTATTTTTCTGAATGCTAGTTCGTTCATGTAATATATATTTTGTAATGGATCATTAGCAGTAAGAATTGATAAAAACGCTAAAGCTGAGCTTCCAAAAGTTGAAATAACAATAACTGTTCGTCTATCATATTTATCAGATAAATATCCAATAGGCCCTTGACCCAGCACACCAGCTATTGTTGCAATAAATAAAAGTACTGAAGTTTCTAAAAGAGATAATTTTGCAAGGGTAGCATAAACTGAAATTAAAGAAAAAAATGCTGCATGAATTACACCAGTAAAAAAAGAACTAAATGTACCAAGTGGAGAAATTTTATATAATTCTACAATACTTATAGTCTCAATTTTCTTGAATTTTGGTGCAGGTCTTTTTGTTAGCAAAATTGGAACAAGAGCAATTGATAATAATACTGATACTAAAATAAATGGTTCATAGTTCTTAGGTTCGCTAACATTAAGCAACAACATACCAATTGCTAAACCAAAAAATATAACCATCATGTAAGCTGAAAGCAGCTGACCTCTGTTTTTATTAGTAGCTCTGTCATTTAACCAACTTTCAGTTACCACATAACAACTAACTAAACTCACTCCTGTTACAAATCTACTTACAGTCCACATTATTGGATTAACATAAACGACAGCTAATAATGCACTTAAAGATGCAAGTGATGCAAAAGCTGCAAATACTCTTATGTGTCCAACTTTCGATACAAAATTAGGAGTGGTTTTTGATCCAATAAAATATCCAACATAATATCCTGACATGAAGATACCAGTTGTTAAAACACTAAAACCTTCAAGCACTGATCTAATTCCCATCAATTGCATTTGCAATCCATGAGCAATCATCATTACCCCTATTCCCATAAAAAGAGCCCAGGACTTTTTTACTTCTTTTTGCATTTATATATTTACTGTCAGTTAAATCTGGCGGCTAAGTAGTTTTGGTTTGTGTTTTTTTTATGGCTAATAATGAATGAATTGCAATTGTAATTATAATTACAATCCCTCCTAATATAGTTTGGGTAGAGGGCTGTTCTTTAATAATTAGCCAGACCCATATTGGTCCAATAATTGTCTCTAAAAGAAAAAAAAGGTTAACTTCAGCTGCAGTTATAAATCGTGGGGCTATCGTCACTAAAACAAATGGTATCGCAACACACATAACGCACATAATAGGTATAAAAATCATATCTGTGCCAACAAGCGCAAAGTCTTTAACGAAGAAAAAGGCAAATATAGCAACGCATAATTTACCGATCACTGCAGAGGGTACTAAATCGGTAGATTTTGCATACCTTGCTAAATTAGCGTTACAAGCTAATCCAAAAGCAGTAATTAACCCAAAAAGATCACCGTAGAAATTACCAAGGCTGAGTGAATCGTAAAATATGTAAACACATGCAGTAAAGGTGATGATTATTGCAACCCATGTTTTCTTCTCAGGTTTTTCTTTTAAAAAAATTGCTCCTAATATCGCTGAAAGCATCGGGGCAAGCGCTATCATTAATAATGTATTTGCTACATTGGTATTTTGAATTGAGATTATAAAAGTAATATTACAAATCGAAAAACTTATTACATAAAATAATCCTGGGTAACCGATTTTGAATAAAGCATTAAAAAAATTTTTTTTGTAAAAAATTATAAGTCCAAAAAGCACAACTAAAAAAGGTATTGCTCCTCTATAAAAAAGCATGCCCCAAGTTTCTATGTTAGATAATCTAATAAAAAGAGAATCTGGCGTTATAAACATAACACCAATAAAAGCCATTAAAGAACCTTTTTGTTGGTTTGTGAGATTTTTCAAGCTCTCAAACCTTTCCAGAAATAATCTGCAAGGTTTATATTTGATAAATCAAAAAAAGTTTTTAATCCTGTAGGCGAAGTAACGTTTATATCTCCATTTAATTTTTCATCAATAAAGTCAATTCCTGCAAAATATATATCTTCTTTCATAAGGTCTTTTGCAATTATTTTAGAAATTTTTATTTCTTTTTTACTTAATTTAATCAATTTTGGTTTCGCACCTTTGCTCATATTGCTTAAAATTGATCCAGCTTTTGGCACTCTTGAAATACAGCCACAAATCTTACCATTGATTATAAAAACTCTTTTATCTCCAAATTTTATTTTTGGTAAAAATTTTTGACACATTATGTGTCCATGTTTTTTTACAAATTTTGAAATTAGTTTTTTATTTAATTTGTTATTTATAAAAATAATATCATTACCACTGTAACTATGAATTGGTTTAAGTATAATTTTTTTATATTTTTTATAAAAATGCAAAATATCTTCTACTTTTTTTGTAAATATTGTATCAGGCATAAAATTAATAAACTTCATTGAATATAATTTTTCAGAAATATTTCTTATAGAAGTAGGATTATTAATAACTCTAACTTTATTTTTAATAGTATCTAAAATGTAAGTTGTAGATATATACTCAAGATTGAATGGTGGGTCTTGACGAATTAAAATAAATTTTACTTTGGATAAATCAATATGTGATGTTTTAACTATTTTAAAAAATTTTTTTTTAGAGTGATCAATTTTAATAAAACTTCCATTTGCAAAAACTTTTTTATTTTTAATTGATAGATTTTCTGGTTCATAATAAAAGATTTTATAGCCTCTATTTTCACCGCTTTTTGCAAGAAATATACTAGTATCTGTTAATGGATTTAAGTTATTTAAGTTATTACCTTGAACAGCAATAATTTTATTGGTCATATAAGTTTGCTAAATTTTCATCTTTAGAAAATTTATACAACATATGATCTGCATTTGTTTTTTTATTTTCAATAATTCTAAATAAATGATCTATAAATTTTTCCTCGTTAATACCTTTTTTGTTTAGTATATTTCTGTTTGTTAGTCCTTTTTTAGAAATATTTAATATTACTGAGGACCAATACAACAGATCTTTGCCCATCAAAGGAGTAGAGAGCCCTTTTTTTGGTGCATTATTGTAAGCCTCTAAAACTTCATTCACATCCCATGTTTTCACAACATCTAGAGCTTCATCTAAATTTCCATAAAGCAGTCCTGTGTTAAAAGCAGGACCAGAGCATAAACAATCCCAACCACAAGCATCCATAGATCTTAATTCTATATATTTTTTTAATCTGTTTTCTGTAAATATGGTTCCAAGATGCGTACTCAATTCTGCCTCTGTTGGTTGTAAATTTTTAATCTCATTTATTTTTCCATCCATGAAGTCCTTAAATATATATTTTTTTCCTGAAATATATTTCCCATCAGATTGTAAAAATAATAATGGCATACTCATTACAAATTCAGCATAATTTTCAAAATTTACTTTTTCTAAAAAAAATTTAGGAAGGCCACCACGTGATGTTTGTTGCCACACATGCGATCTGTATGAAAAGTAATTGCTATTTTTTTTTTCAATAATTGATGAATTTGCAAATAAAGCAATATTAATTGGAACTAAATAATTTGCTAACCTAAACTTTTTTGAAAAATCTTCCTCAGAAGTATAATCAATGTTTAATTGTGTGCCGCATGTTCTATACATCATATCTAAACTTAATGCTCCACCTTCAGGCATGTCTTTAGTCATGACCTCGTATCTTTGTTTTGGGTTGTTTGGTATTTCTGAAAGTTTGGATATAGGATCAAATCCTGCACTTATAATTCTAAAATTAAGTTTTTCTAAAACTTGTTTTAATTCAAATAAATACTCATGAGACTCTGAACACGCCTCATGAATATTACTTAGTTTTGCTCCAGATAATTCAATTTGGTTTCCTGGCTCAAGTGTAATATTTTTATCTTCTTTGCTAAGACCTATAACATTATCGTTTTCCTTGATTGGTTTCCAACCAAACTCATAGAGATGATAAAACATTTTTGTTAAAGACGAATAATCAACTCTCTTGTTATCTTTTTTATTAAATATAAATTTTTCATGTTCAACACCAACTTTTAGATTTCCTTCATCTTTGATGCCATCTTCAAAATATTTAATAATTTGATCTTTATTATTTATCATTTTAATTACTTATACCTTTTAAATAATCATTTATCTCATTAATACTAGATATTTTGTTTGAACATGTCTGATTTTTACAAATTACAACACCTGAATCAGAGTTATTTTCTGTGTTGTATATAAATATAGCTCTATCAAAATAGTTTTTTAATAAATAATCTTTTATCTCTTTGTTGTCGCCATAAAATGTAAATGAAATAGTTTCGTGATACATATCTAAAGCTTTAACAAAGCTAAACATTTGTGAAAAATTTGAGTTTAAAACTTGGTGAAATGATTGTTGAAGTGTACGTGATTTTTCAGACCAGTGTTTATCATTTGTTATGTAATATAATTTATTTATTTGGGTTAAATAAACACTATTACCATTAGGTATATTATTATCATTTAAATCAACGGGACTAACGAAAAGATCATTTATTTTGATAGGATTTTTTTGAAGTAGTTTTGATTTGTCGTCATAAAACATATTCCATGCTTCAATCATTATTTTGGAAGCTTCATCTAAATATTCTTTTTTTCCCTCAATTTCGTACAAATTTAATAATAATTTTGAATAAAAAACATAATCTTCTAGAAAAACATCAATTTCCTCTGACTGATAACAATGAAATAATTTGTCTGACATTTTTTCTTTAAGTATTTTGAACTTTTGAAAAGCAATTTCCTTAATATTCTCATCCTCTAAAACAACAGACGCATTTAATAAAGCTGTTATCAAAAATGCGTTTTGATCTGTTTGAGATTTATCATCAAATAATGGTTTAACTCTTTTGTTTCTTATTAGAATTAGATCTTTCTCTGCTCTTTCAATAATTTCTTGTTCTTTTTCATCCAAATCATTATTTTGCTCAACAAGAATATTTTTTCCCTCAAAATTACCTTCATTAGTTACTAAGTATTTTTTTGCAAATATATTTAAATTAGTTTGTAAAATCTTGTTAAGTTCATCGAAAGACCATGTATAAAATTTTCCCTCCACACCTTCACTATCAGCATCATATGCTGACCCATATAATCCAATGTCATTTACAAATTCTGTATTTATATAGTTTATTGTTTGAATTAATTTACTTTTAAAGTAATCAGATTTTGTGCTTTGATAAAATTTTGATAAAAGGCTTATAAACTGAATGTTATCATAGAGCATTTTTTCAAAATGTGGAATGATCCACTTATCATCAACTGTATATCTGGCTATGCCACCGATTAATTGATCGTAAATTCCTTTTGAACAAATATTTTTTAGCAATGTTTCCACTGGTTTAAGATATTTTTCATCATTAGTTTTTAAATAGAAATAAAACATAGCATCAAATAAATAAAATTGAGGAAATTTTGGAGCACCTTTGAAACTCCCATGTTCCTCATCTAAATATGAAATAATTTTATCTACAAAAGGTAAAAGAGGTTGATTTAAAACCGCAGATCTTTGATTAATTTTAGAAAAAATATCCTGCATTTGTGAAGCTTGAGCGATTATTTTCTCTCTATTATCTCTATAAACATCTGAAACATTATTTAAAACTTTTCTAAAATCAGGTCTTCCTTGCATTTCTTTTGGAGGAAAGTAAGTACCTCCTGTAAAAGGAACACCATTTTCATCTAAAAACATTGAAAGAGGCCAGCCCCCTTGTGTACCAGTTAAAATTGATAAGCTTCTCTGAAAAACATAATCAAGATCTGGTCTTTCTTCTCTATCAACTTTGATATTTATAAATTTTTCATTCATTATTTTTGCCGTTTCTTCATCTTCAAAACTTTCATGAGCCATAACATGGCACCAATGACAACTGGCATAACCAACACTTAAAAAAATTGGTTTTTTTTCATCTTTAGCTAATTTTAAAGTTTCACTTTTCCAAGGATGCCAATCAACAGGATTATTTTCGTGTTGTTTAAGATAAGGACTTTTCTCATAGGCAAGTCGATTAGTCATATTTAAGATTTTAATGATGATAGAAAGGATTTCTTGCGAAAATTTTCCTTACCATAGGTTCAAATTCTTTTAATGTCATTGACTTGTAATCTGGATCAAAAGAACATTGATCGTAATTCTCGCAAAAATCAACAGTTGCTTGATAATATTTATGATCTTTATATCTATCTCTAGCATTTTTATCTCCACCCAAATGTTCTGCTGAATAATAAGTTTGAAACAAACCATGTTTTTCAATGATCCAATGAGTTTTTTCAGATACATAAGGTCTTAATATTGATGCAGCATACTGCGAGTGATTCATCGGAGCTAGTTCATCTCCAATATCATGCAATAGAGTTGCAACAACCATTTCCTCGCTCTCTCCATTCTTAAATGCTCTAGTCGCTGATTGTAAAGAATGTTCTAATCTTGAAACTTTATATCCTTCAAGTGTGCTATCTAGTTTTGAAAGATAGTTTAAAATTCTATCAGCAGTTTTTCTTTCATATTCTTTTTCGTGTTTGTCTAAAAGAGCATAATCCTCTTTGGTTCCATGCTTCATTTCAGTAAAACTTACTTTTTTCATCAGTTATTTGAACCAGTACTTAAGAGTGATAATTGAGTAACTTTATCCCCACCTAATTCGTCAATTATTTTTACTGGATAATCACCAGTAAAATAGTGATCTGTTAATTGAGGATAGTTATCATTTCTTTTTTCAAATCCCATGGCTTTATACAGCCCGTCTAAACTTAAAAATTTCAAACTTTGTGCACTTATAAATTCTTTTATTTCATCTACAGTTTTGTTAGCGGCCAATAGTTCTTTCTTTGTAGGGGTATCTACACCATAAAAATCAGGATATTTGATTTCAGGACTAGCAATTCTAACATGTACTTCTTTAGCTCCAGCATCATATAACATCTTAACTATTTTATATGAGGTCGTTCCTCTGACAAGCGAGTCATCTATTAATATTATTTTTTTATTTTTAATTACTGATAGGTTAGCATTTAATTTTAATTTTACTCCAAGGCTTCTAATTTGCTGAGAGGGCTCAATAAATGTTCGTCCAACATAGTGGTTCCTAATAAGACCTAAATCAAATTTTACTTTTTTTTCTTGAGCATAACCTAGTGCTGCAGCATTTCCAGAATCTGGCACCGGCACAACCAAATCAGCATCAAAAGTATCCTCTTTAGCTAATTGCGCGCCAAAATTTTTTCTATACTCATAAGCAGTTTTCCCACCTAAAATACTATCGGGTCTTGAAAAATAAATGTATTCAAAAATACAAGGCCTTACTTTTTTTGGTGGAAAGGGTTTTAAACTTTGTAACTCATCATTTTCAACGTAAACAATTTCTCCATTTTCAACTTCTCTTATAAATTTTGCACCTATGATATCCAAAGCACATGTCTCTGAAGTAAAAACATAGGAATTTTTTAACTTTCCAATAACGAGAGGACGAATACCAAGTGGATCTCTAACTCCTATTAAGCTGTTTTGAGTCATCATAACCAAAGCATATCCTCCTTGAATTTGGAATATAGCATCGATTATTTTATCAATTGTTCTACCTCTTTTTGATTTAGCAATTAGTTTAACAATAGTTTCAGTGTCAGAAGTTGTGTAAAAGATTGATCCTTCCTCAACCATTTTATTTCTTAAGGTTATAGCATTAGTTAAATTTCCATTGTGAGCTACACCAATTCCTCCAGAATTTGTATCTGCAAAGAATGGCTGTACATTTCTTAAAGCAGTTCCTCCTGTTGTTGAATATCTATTATGCCCAATTGCAAATTTTCCTGGTAAATTTTTTAATACTTTTTCATCATTAAAATTGTCTCCTACAAGACCAAACCTTTTTTCCGAATGATATTTTTCTCCATCAAATGAAACAATCCCACATCCTTCTTGACCTCTGTGTTGCAGAGCATGTAAACCTAAAGCTGTTAAGGTAGATGCGTCTGAAGAGTTGCTTATTCCAAAAACACCGCACTCTTCCTTGATTTTTGGACTATATATCCTGAACTTTTTCTTTAGCGTCTTGATATTCTTTTTCATTGGGAAATTCTTTTATAAGGTACTTACTACCTTTTTCAACCATTGGAAACGTAAACGAATCCCTCAAGTTTAAAGGCCATTTTTCATAATTATAAACAATATTAGCAGCTGTAAATAAACAAACTACAACTACATAGGATTTAACGATTCCAAATATCAAACCAAAAAATTTATCTATTGTTCCAATACCTGAATAGGTTACAGCTTTACTTATTGCTTTATTAATCATCAATATTAAGAAAATTATTAATACAAATAAGCTAACTCCCAAAATTACATCTAATACATATTCGTTGTCTAAAATATTTTCTACATGGGGTTTGACTTTTGGAAACATAAAAATTGTTAAAACATATGCCAATACCCATTTTGCTGCTGATAGAATTGATAATACAAATCCTTTAAAAGCCCCTCTAATCATTAACAAAATTGTTAAAATTATATAAGAGTAATCAAATACAGTAATTTTTTCTAAAATATCTTGAATATGATCAATCACTTAATTGAAAATGGTTTAATAACTAATAATAAAGACGGAAGGAGAGTTAGTACAGATATCATCGCCAATAACATTGCAATACCTGTAAATATACCGAAATAAATAGTTGGAATAAAATTTGATAATACTAAAATAGAAAATCCAAACACAATTGTAATTGAGGTATTTAATATGGCAACCCCTACAGTTGAGTGACAAACTCGAAGAGTTTTGTCGTAATCTTTAATTTTGGCAAATTCTTCCTTAAATCTATAGATATAATGAATACTGTTATCAACAGCAATACCAATAGTTATTGCAGCAATAGTAATTGTCATCATATCCAATGGTATACCTGCCAATCCAATAATTCCTAAAATAAAAAAAGCAGCTATAAAATTTGGAACAACCCCAATTAAGGATAATTTGATATTTCTAAATAAAATAATGAACATAATAAATATCCCAACCATAACAAAACCAAGAGTTAATATTTGAGATTTAAATAAACTTTGTAACAAGTTATTAAATAAAATTAGAACACCTCCCAATTTAAATTCATCTTTTTTAAGTCCTAGTTTATTTTCTAAATCGAAATTAATTTGATTAATTAAGTCATTCCTTCTTAAATCTTCTAAAGAATCTTTTATTCTTAAACTTATTCGTGCCTCTGAGTCTTTTATTGAAATATAAGGATCAACTATTTCTTTTTTAATTGTATCAGGAATTTTTGAATACAATACACCCATTTCTAGTGTCCCTAATGGCTTGTTGTTATTTAGTTGAGTTGCAACTTTAATTATAGAGGAAAAAGAAAGTACTTTGCCTACTGGCTCTAAGCTGTCTAAATAGTTATGTACATTATTAATTTTATCAATTTTATCTTTAGTAAACCAATATTTGTCATTATTTTGCTCTTCATCACCCCAATCATCTTCAAAATCATCATCAGACTTTTCCTCTTTATTTTTTGGAAACTTAAGTATTACCTCCAAAGGAGTAGTGCCACCTAACTTTTCATCAATTAATTTCATGCCTTTATAAATTTCGGTATTTTTATTGAAGTAATTGATGAAACTATTTTCTACCTCTAATTTTGAAATACCAGCAACACTTAAAATAATAACAAGTACAGTTGTTCCAAAAATAATATTTTTTCTATCAATTGCAAAATTACCAAGAAAATATGTAAATTTTGACCTTTGATCCTTTTTTATATTGATATTTGAGCTTTCAATAAAATTTAACAAAGTTGGTAGTAGTGTAAATGTGATTATAAAAGACGTAAGCAATCCCATTGTCATCATCCAACCAAAATCAATGATTGGTTTAATTTCACTAAAAATTAAAGATAAGAAAGCGCAAATAGTTGTAAGAACAGTATAAAGTATAGGCCAATACATATTACTTGTAGTCATTAATAGGATACTAGTTTTTGTTTTTTTTGGAAATTTTTTTGAGAGTTGAAGAAATCGAGTACTCATATGAATATTCATTGCCATTGTAAGGATTAGCATCATAGCTATAAAGTTTGAGGATATAACTGTAACTTTCCATCCAACTAAACCTAAAAGCCCCATCATAATTACCACAGAAAAAAAACAACTGCTTATAGGCACTATAATCCAAATTAATTTTCTAAAGACAAACCAGAGTGTTGCTATAATAAAAATTAATACTCCAAGTCCAAATACAATGATATCGTTTTTTATAAACGTCATCATATCATCTGCAATCATGGGAATACCGCCCAAATGAATTTTACCAATATTATTAAAATTTTTTATTACTTCTCTGATCTCTAAAATATTTTCATGATTTTGTTTTTTGATCTGATCTTTATATTTTTCTAGCTCTTGCTTGTTTTTAAATTCTTTGTTTTTTTCCCTGGGTTTTAGATAAACAATTATTCCGCTAGTTTTCCCATCTTCACTTATTACAAAATTTCTAAATACAGGACTATTTTTTATTTCTTGAAAACCTCTGATTTTATCAACATCATTATCTTTTAATGATTTAAAATTTTTTAATCTTTCCAAAAGAGGTTGATCAGTGCTATTAAGAAGAGGTATGTCTAAAAGGGTGATAACATTATGAACCCAATCTAATTTTTGAATTTCTTGTTTTAGTGATAGTAAATTTTTTATGGATTCAGATGAAATCATTTCACCATTTGGAGTATAAGTTAATACTAAAAATTCTTTTGCCCCATATCTTTCAGATATCTCATTTAGATATTTTAGGTCTGGATCACCTTCAATAAGAAGAGTATCTGATGATGCATCAAGCCTAAAATTTTTCGAGAAATAACCAAAAAAAATTAAAAAAATTAAAAGGAAAAGAAAAACAAATTTTGGTTTTTCAATAATATTCTTTTGATAAAAATTAGCTAACATTCAGTATTAGCTTATATATTTAAAACTAGCTATTTTGAATATCTTTAAATTTAGTAAACATAGCCTCAAATTCCAGCATTATATTACCCGTTGGACCATGACGTTGTTTACCTATAATTATTTCAGCCAAACTTGAGACTTCATTCATTTTTGCCTGCCATTCTGCGTGTTCAACAGTTGCTGGTCTTGGTTCTTTTCTCTCTAAGTAATATGCTTCTCTGTAAACAAACATTACAACATCAGCGTCCTGTTCAATTGAACCAGACTCTCTTAAATCAGCTAATTGTGGTTTCTTATCATCTCTTGCTTCAACTGCTCTAGATAACTGAGAGAGCGCAACAACTGGAACCGATAACTCTTTTGCTAGCGCTTTTAAACCTTGGGTAATCTCTGATATTTCTTGAACCCTTCCATCTTTGAAGTTTGATGCCCTCATCAATTGAATATAATCAATAACCACCATATCAAGGCCATATAATCTTTTTATTCTTCTTGCTCTATTACTTAGAGCTGCAATCGAAATTGCTGGGGTTTCATCAATATATAGGGGTAATTCAGATATATCTTTTGATGTTTCAATAAATTTATCAAACTGTTCCTCTGATATTCTACCTCTTCTTATGTCATTGGATTTAATCCTAGATTGCTCAGCAAGAATTCTAGTTGAAAGTTGTTCTGATGACATTTCTAAAGAAAAAAAGGCTATTGAAGATTTTTTTCCATCATCTTGTATTTTTTTTGCTGCATTGAATGCTATATTTGTAGCTAATGCAGTTTTACCCATCGATGGTCTTCCTGCAATTATTATTAGATCTGATTTATGTAAACCCCCTAAACGATCATCAAGATCTGTTAAACCAGTAGGCACACCAACAATTCCTTCATCATTTTTATATGCGCTTGAAGCCATTTCAATTGTTTGTCTCATGGCTTCATCAAATTTAATAAGTGAATTACTAAAAGAGCCCTTTTCAGCTAAATCAAATAATGATTTTTCAAAATTCTCAATAATTTTTTGTCCATCATTATCTAAATCATTTAGTTTCGCAGTATCAATTACATTTTCTGATATTTTAATTAATTCTCTTTTTACAAACAGATCATAAATTAATTTTGAATACTCAATTGCTTGCCTTGAGGAAGTTGAAAATTTAGTAACTTTTACAAGATATTCTGGCACATTTAATTCATCTTTTTCATTTTCAAAATAATTTTTAAGAGTTATTGGATTAGCCAACATTCCACCTGAAATTAATTTATCTATAGCACCAAATATTTTCTGATGCATAGGATCATAAAAATTTTGACTTTTAATTATTAAACTTATTTCATCATAAATCTCATTTGATAAAAGCACTGATCCAATTACAGATTGTTCAGCTTCTATATTGTTTGGGTGTTCTTCTAGTTTACTTTTTAAAACATTAAGTGGTTGAGACATTCTTAAATATTATTTAAAAATAGAATGTTTACAATATTTAATAAAAACTGGGGAAAAAAATGTATAATTATTTTATTTCTTCCTGAGGAACTACCTTAACTGTTACTTGAGTTTGTACATCAGAATGTAGGTTTATTTCAACCTTAAATTCACCTAAAGATTTTATTTCTTTTGAAGGTTGAATATTAGAAGGATTTATTTCTACATTTTCTTTTTCATGAATTAACTTAGAAATCTCTGTAGGTTTTACTGATCCATATAATTCTTTGTTTTCGGTACTCAGTTTCTTTATTTCGTAAGTTTTATTTTGAATTTTTTCTAAAATACTTTTAGCCTCTTTCTTTTTATCTTGATCTTTTTTATTTAACTCTTGTTTAATTTTTTCTACTTCTTTAATATTTTCTTTAGATGCAAAAAGGGCTTTTTTTTTTGAAATTAGATAGTTTCTTGCAAAACCTCTTTTAACATCAATGATCTCTCCAATTGATCCTATTTTTCTGACGTTCTCTAAAAGAATAACTTTCATTACAGTAACGCTAAATTTCTCGCTCTTTTAATCGAGAGAGATAACTCTCTTTGTTTTTTTTGACTTACTGAAGTTATCCTAGATGGAAGAATTTTTCCATTTTCAGACACATATCTTTTAAGCAGCTTAATATTTTTATAATCAACGACTGGTGCACCTTTTCCCGATAGAGGGCATTTTTTTTTAAATTTATATTTATTATTTTGAAAAACGCTTAATTTTGAAAAATTACTTTGTGAACCTTTTTTTTTATTATTTCTTTTTTTCATTATTTTTTAATTTTTTTATCTACCTCTTTATCCTCGCTATTTTTTTTGAAATAATCTGTATCTAAGTCGAATTTTTTCACTTTGACTGTTAAGTATCTAAGTAAATTTTTGTCAATTTTTTCATTTTTTTCTAGTTCAGAAATAGTTTTTCCATCAGCTTTTATTTTAAAATGCAAGTAATTACCTTTTTTATTTTTCTTTATTAAGTATGAAAGATTCATTAATCCCCAGTTCTCAAGTTTTATGATATCACCTTCATTCTTTTCAACTATTTTAGAGTACTTTTCTTGAAGTTGTTTCAACTGTGATGGACTAGTGTCTTGTCTAGCTATAATTGTGTGTTCGTAAAAGTTCATATTTATTCTTTTAAAAAAATGAGGATATACTATTATTAATTTTTAATTACAATACTAAAAATACAATATTTACTTATATAATTAATGTTTTCTGTTTTATTTCCTGGTCAAGGTTCTCAGTCTCCAGGTATGGCAAAATCTTTCTATGATAACTTTGATTATGTAAGATCCTTTTTTAAAGAAGCAGATGATTTACTTAATAACTCAATAAGCAAATTAGTATTAGAAGGCCCTAAAGATGAACTTGATCTCACCGAAAATACTCAACCAGCAATATTTCTAGTAAGTTATAGTATTTTTCAAGTTTTAAAAAGGGAAACATCTTTTAATATTGATACTGCAAATTACTTTGCTGGTCATTCACTAGGTGAGTATTCTGCGTTAGCATGCGCAGACTCTTTAACGTTTTCTCAAACAATAAAATTGTTAAAAAAAAGAGGCTTTGCAATGCAATCAGCTGTCCCAAAAGGTCAGGGTGGTATGTTGGCGGTTTTAGGATCTGATATTGAATTAATAAATCAAATTTTAGAGAAGAATAAAGATATTTTTAGTTGTTTTGTAGCTAATGACAATTCAGTTGGCCAAATTGTGATTAGTGGAAATAATAGAGATTTAGAAAAATTTTCTATAGAATTATCCAATAATAAAATAAAAAATATAAAACTTCCAGTTAGCGCCCCGTTTCATTGTAAACTAATGAATAGTGCAACAAAAATAATGGAAGTAGAAATATCTAATTTAGAGTTTAAATCACCAACAATTGATATTATTTCAAATGTGACATCAGAACCAGTTAATGAGATATTTGAAATTAAAAAATTATTGATTAGCCAAATAGAAAAACCAGTAAGATGGAGAGAAATTATCAATTATATGATAAACAAAAATATAAATAAATTTATAGAAATTGGTCCTGGAAAAGTACTCTCAGGATTAGTAAAAAGAATAAATAGAAATACAGAACTTATACAAATTAATGATTTAGAGGATTTAAAAAAGTTATAAACTAATGATAGACTTAAAAGATACCAAGGTTATTCTTACAGGAGCTACAGGAGGTATAGGTAATTCTATTTTAGAAAATTTAATTTTAACTGGTGCAAACGTTTTAGCAACTGGCACAAATGAGCATAAACTTAATTTAATTAAAGAAAAATATAACAATGTTCAAACAGAAAAATTTGACATTTCAAATCATTCAGAGATTGAGAATTTCATAAATAAAGCAAATGATAGTTTAGGTGGAAGAGTTGATGTATTAATTAATAATGCTGGAATAACAAGGGATAATCTCTCCATAAGAATGAAAAATGAGGAATGGAATAAAGTTATTGATGTTAATTTAACGTCCACATTTCTTCTAAGTAAAAGTGTCATCAAAAAAATGCTTAAAAGCAAAAAAGGAAAAATAATAAATATTACATCTATAGTTGGACATACAGGTAATATTGGACAAGCAAATTATACCGCTTCTAAAGCTGGTGTGGTTGCAATGTCTAAAAGTTTAGCCCTGGAATACGGAAAAAAAAATATAAATGTAAATTGCATCTCCCCAGGCTTTATATCAACTGAAATGACTGATAATATTAACGATGAGTATAAGGAAGTTTTAAAATCTAAAATACCCATGAATAGATTTGGTACCCCAAATGACATTGCAAATACAGTCATTTTTTTATGCTCTAAACTTTCAGATTACATTACTGGTGAAACAATTCATGTTAACGGTGGCATGTATTTTAGTTGACAAAATCAACAAAATATTTATTAACGACTAAACTTAAAGGATATAAATGTCAGACGATATTTCAAGCAAAGTAAAAAAAATAGTTGCAGACCATCGAGGAATTGACGAAGCAAAAGTAACTGAAGAATCTAGTTTTATCGATGATCTTGGGGCAGATAGTTTAGATACTGTTGAATTAGTAATGGCTTTTGAAGAGGAGTTCGGGTCAGAGATCTCAGATAGTGATGCAGAAAAGATTCTTACAGTAGGAGATGCTGTAAAATTTATAGAGAACAAAGCTAATTAAATTTTAGTATTAAATGTCCGGAAATAATGAGGGGATAATTGTGATATTATCATCTCCCTCGGGCGCGGGTAAAACTACCTTAGTTAAAGAAATTTCAAAAAGAAATAATTTTCAAATATCAATATCTCACACAACAAGAAAACCTCGTTCAAACGAAACAGAGGGTAAAGACTATTATTTTGTCAACGAGACTGAATTTAAAAATTTAATTGATGAAAATAAATTTCTAGAGTACGCAAAAGTTTTTAAAAATTATTATGGCTCATCTAAAGATATTGTTTTCAAAAAACTTAACAAAGCAGAAAATGTAATTTTTGATATTGATTGGCAAGGAACGGAACAAATTAAGAGTCAAAAGCTAAATTATAAAATAGTTACAATATTTATATTACCACCAAGTCGAGATGAACTTTACAACAGATTATTAAATAGAGAGAGAAATGATGAAAAAATAGCAAAAGAGAGAATGACACAATTTAATGAAGATGTGTTACATTGGAAAGACTATGACTTTGTAGTTATCAATGATGATTTGGAAAATTGCTATAAAAAAATAATTAAATTCATTAAATCTACTGATAATAAAAAAGATACTAATTACCAAAAATTAATATCTTTACATGTTAAAAGCTTAATTAATTAATTTTTCATAAATTAAGCAAATTTTATAAAATGTTTCTTTTTTAAGATTTTGTGGTCGCAAATTTATATTTAGATTTAATTCGTCGATTACTTCTTTTGAACTTTTAAAAAGGATATTGAGAGGTTTTTTAATCATTTTTCTTCTTTGATTAAAAAAAACATTAGTTATGTGCTCTAAATTTTTAGAGTTTTTAAATTTTATATAATTAATTTTTGGCTCAAAAATTAATAACGAACTCATAACCTTTGGCTTTGGAAAAAAACTCGATGGACTTATATCCATTATTTTTTTTATATTTAATTTCCATGAAGAAAAAATTGATAAACGTCCATAATTTTTGGAATTATCTTCAGCTAAAATTCTATCTGCAACCTCTTTCTGGAACATCAGGATTAATTTTTTATAAGAAAATTTTGAAGATGAGTAATTAATAAGATTTATTAGAATTTGACTTGAAATATTATAAGGAAGATTACCAAAAATTATTAGGTCTCTATCACTTAATAATTTTAAGTCATAATTAAGTATATCTTCATTAATAATTATTAATTTATTTTTAAATCTTTCGCTTAAATTTTTAACTAATCTTTCATCCTTTTCAATTATATAAAATTTTTTCGGTTTTTTTTGTAAAATGGATTCTGTTAAATTTCCAGTTCCAGGACCAATTTCTAAAACATTATCATTTTTTTTTAAATTTCCCGAATTACAGATTTTTTCAATAATATTTTTATCTATTAAAAAATTTTGTCCTAAACTTTTTTTAGGGATTATTTTCATTAAATATTTTGTAAAAATTTCATAGCACAAAATACAGATGATGGATCAGATTTATTTTTTCTAAACATAGTTTTATTTGGACCATGATCAGGAGAGATTCTTAGAAATGGTAATCCAATAGTAATATTAATAGCATCAAAATTAAATAAGGTTTTTAAAGGTGTGAGAACTTGGTCATGATACATTCCAACTACAACGTCAAATTCTTCTATATTTTTTTTTATAAAGAAAGTATCAGCTGAATAAGGCCCACTAATTTTTAGATTTTTCAATTTTAAACTTTTAATTGCAGGAACTATTTCTCTAGTTTCTTCACTCTCTTTATCAATTGTTTCACAATGAGGATTCAGTCCTAACACAGCAATTTTAGGTTTTTTTTTTAAATACTTGCCATAAAAAAAATTAATTTTTTTAATATTCTTGATAATTTTATTTTTTGAAATATTTTTTGCTATATATTTTACAGGTAAGTGTGTTGTAATTGGAGATACAGATATTTTTTTGTTATAAATTAACATCACAGGATCATTAGAATTAGTTTGTTTAGCAAGATATTCAGTTAAGCCTAAGTATTTTTTTTTTAAAAAACTCTTTTTCTCTATAGGTCCGTTTATAAGTGCTACATCTTTATTTTTTTTTAATATTAATAGTGATTTTTTAAAACTTTTTGATATATATTTTCTTTCAGAATTTTTTTTTTTACCTTTACTTAATTCTATATTTATTAAATTTAATCTACTTTTTACAGCACTCTTTATATCAGAAATTTCATTAAAATTTTTTTTGTAATTATTAAATTTAGCTTCATCACTAATTATTCTTTTGTTTCCTATTAAAGTAATTTTTTTTTTTTTTAATATATTACTTTTCGATTTGACATATTTAAAAAAAATTTCCATGAAAACACTTTTTGGCTCTGAAGTGACAATAAGTAAATGGTTAATAGTCATTTATAATCGCATTTTGTTTAAGTTTTTTGTAATAATTCAATGAATAGCTGTTTAATTGTTTATTATGCTCAAATTGAATTAGTCTTTTTGTTTCATTTTCAAAATTAAATTTATTTTTAATTTCTCTTTTTGAATTAACCATTAGTATTAATTTTCCATTTGGAGTATTGAAAGTTTTTGTAAACTCACCCGCTTTTAAAGTTGAAATATTGTTTTGTATAGTTGGATCAAGACTATTTAAGTTTATCCAACCTAATTTTCCACCTGCAGAAGATGTATTTGATATACTATATTTAATTGCAGCGCTATCAAAACCATATTTTTTAATAAATTCTATTAATTCATAATTATCTGTATCAAAATTAAACAATATTTCTGATAAATTAAGCTCATACTGTATTTTTCTATTGTTATATAATGATCTAATTCTCTCTTTTATTTCGTTCTCATCAATTTTAACTTTACCTTTAAATTTTTCATATATGAGGGTATTCCACAATTGTTCAGTTACAAGTTTTCTTTTAATTGAGTCAATTTGCATATCCTCCTTTGATAAGAATTCTAAATATTCAAACTTATTATTGAATCCTAAATTTGTATAATTATCTTTAATTAACTTATCTTCAAGATCAGATATTTTTTTAATGTTTATAAATTGATCAATTTCTTTTTTTTTAATTATTTCTTTTATTAAAGACTCTTTTGATAAAATTAACAATTCTGATTTGCTCAAATTTTGAAATTTTTTATTAATTAAAAATAAATATTTAATTTGTTTTTCTAAATCTATGTTTGTGATTATTTCATCATTTACCTTACTTATTATTATAATCTCATCTGATACAATAAACGTTGAAAAAAAAAACAAAGTTATAAAACAAAAAATTATTTTTTTTTTAAACATTACTTCAATTGTGTGGCTTCTGGTCTAAGCTCTGCAAATGGTATAAATCTAATAAAAAAAAGTAAACTTTTTTCAGGCTGCAAACTTCCATCTTTATAAAATTTCTTTTTAAATTCTACAGATGCAATCAAACAATCTGTCTCATATTGGTACATTAAATTGTAAAATTCAGTAAAATCTGTTTTTAAATTTTTAGTTGTATTAAATTTGATCATATTTTCATCATTAAAATTATAGCTAGTATTATTTGAGACTGTTTCAGTGTTACCAATTTCGTTATCCTCTGACAAATAGTTAAATCTGGAATAGAAATTACTTAAATTAAATTTTGCTGAGATTGCTTGATAATTTGAATTTTTGAAATCTCTGTCGTAAGAAAAATTATAATTAACATCAAAAACTTGCGTTGGTTTAAAAAATAACTTTCCAACAAAATCAGATCTTGTTTGATTAAGTTTACTTGTTGATGGTAAATTATTATTTTTTTTATCACTGATTGAATTTGCTAATCCAAATTTAAAAATATCTATGTTATTTTTGTTGCTTAAATTGTATTCAAATCCCAGAGTAACGGATTTACCTTCTTCAATATTTCTACTTGAACTGATTCTATTGAAAGAATAGATATTATCATATGTTAATCTTAAATCTTGTCCCGACAAATCTCTAGAGTTATTTGGACTAAATCTTGTTACAATAATAGGCCTCAAATAATTATTATAATTAGTTGTTTCTTTAATTAACGGATACTCTGTTTTAAATAAAATTGATTGATATAATTCAGTATTATCTTTATCATCTAATGGTGTACTAGAAAATGAATTATCATGTCTAATCAAATATTGATAATTATTTTTTAAACCTTTTTGTGAAATAAAACTATTTGAATTAAATAAAAAATCGTTTGTAATAACTGCTAAATAGTTGTTAGTATTGTATTGTTGTTGATATCCTGAACTATTAAAATAAAAATTTCCATTATAATTTTTATCTATTTCAATTTTTTTATTAAAATTAAAATTTGGAAATACGTAACGAAATCGGTCACTATCCCTTACTGATAAATCTTCATATACTATAAAATTGTTTTTAAAGTTTGTGTTTTCGTCTATTTGATTATTAAAATAAAATTTAGATGTTAACAAACTTTCATTTTCAATAATTTCTGTAGAATTAGATAAATTGTGTAATTTTAAATATTCATCATTTGAAACACTTTGATATTGAAATTCATAAATTTTATTATTTTTTGATTTGACTTTTGATTTTGCAAAAAAATGTGAGTTAGTATTTTTCCCATCATTATTGTAACTAAAATCTGTAATCAAATTTGAGTTCTCAAAAGCTTGCCTGTACTCTGATTGTAAAATAAATTTGTCATCAAGATATAATCTTGGTTTAAATGTAAAATCTTTGTCGATATCAAGTGCTTTATAATACGGAACATTTACCCAATTTCCAAAGTTATTGGAATTCCCATAAGTTGCTGGTAAAAAACCAGATTTTCTTTTTACTGTCGGATCAGGATGACTAAAAAATGGAAAATAAAATATTTCTTTATTAAATAATTTTAGCCAAGAGTTTTTATAATTAAATGTTTTATTAACTTTGTCATGAGTAAACTCTTCAGTCTCTATTTCCCAACCTGGACAAGTTTTATTCACCATATTACATGTAGTAAAAACAGCTTTGTATATTTTTGTTTCATTATTGTTTGATGTTGATGATCTACCTTTTAAAATGGGATCATTTTTTGAACTACCAAAATAGTCGTCAATAAATTCTATTTTAAGCTCCTTACCTAAAATTTCCTTTTTTATTAGGTTAATTTTTGCATTTTCAAAGTAGTAAATATTATTCTTGTTATCTACAATATTAATTTTTTTTGTAGAAATTACTTCTTTTGTTAAATCTAATTTAAATCTATTTTCAATATTGTATACATTTCCAAGTTCGTCTTTAACCGTAGTTTCACTATCTGAAAAGATTGTTTGTAGAGTTCTGTCATAAACTATATTTTTTGATAAAATTTCATATCTGTTTTCGATTTTTATAAATGTTGAACCTGTTGAATGTAATTTATCATTTTTTTTATTGTAGGTTGCTTTTTCAGCAGTAATTTTAATTTTTTTTTGTTTATCTAAAAAAATTACATTTTTTTCCAATATAATTTCCTGACTAACTTTTTTATATAAAGATTTTTCACCCTCAAGGTATAAATCCTTTTCTTCAATAAAGGCTTGTGATCTAACTGACTTTATAATTTTACCATTTTCTAGAACTTTTATATTATCTGATAAAATTTTAATTTCCTCAGCTGATAATTTAAAAAATGTGAATAAATAAAACAATAAACCTAGAAAAATTTTAATTTTCATTAATGTTGATCACCCCTATTAAGCATGTTAAAAATAATATTAAATGCGGTAGCCAGATTGATAAAGTTATCGGTATAGTTTCATTCGCCCCAAATAAGCTTGAAAAATAATTTATATAATAGATAAAAACTGACACAAAAATTCCTGTGATTACAGTAAAGAACTTAGTTTTAATAAAAGTAAACTTCATCATAATTAATATTCCTAAAATAGTCATTAATAAATAAAATATTGGGGCACTATATATTTTATTTAAATGTACTTTCACATCAGTTGTTGAGTATCCAATTTTTTTATAATTAGATAAATGAAAATTTAATTGATATATGTTTAATGAACTCAAATTAGAGAACAAACCTGAAATTAATTCCCCATCAAAAGAAGAATTGTATTTAAATATATTTTTTTTTTTATTTTCTCCTAAATCATTTATGATTTTTACATTATTTAATAACCAGTCTTTTGAAGATATATCCGCACTTTTAGCAATAATAATTCCAGATTTATCAGTGATTAAATTTCTTTGAGTAATAGTGATATTTTCAATCATATTTTTGTTAAATTTTGATGCGTGTATTATGTTTGAATAATTATTTATCTCTTCTTTAATCCATAAACCATTTTCATTCACAACAGCTAGATACTCATTTTCTGATGAGAATTTATTTTTTAAAATTAAGTATTGATTTTTTAAACTTGATGAAAATGTATAAAATATAAAAATTACAAATATTCCACAAATTATTGAATTTATAGACAAAAATAATATAATTTTGGAATTATTAATTCCATGATTTTTTAAAATTTCAAATTCGTTTTTTTCATTTAAATGCATATGAAAAAACTTGACAGATATTAAAAAAATGAATGGGAAAAGTTCAAAAAGTACAGAGGGAGAGTTTAAGATTGTTAATAATATTGGATATGTAATTTTCACATCATAGTTTTCAAGAAATTTTAATTCCTCAAAAAAATTTATGATAATAGTTAGACATAAAAATATTAGAGAAATTAATGTTATTTTTTTCAAAAATACTGCTGAAATATATAAATGATATTTTTTTAACATTATAAATATTTTAATCTAAAGTTTGTTTTAAATAATATTAATAAATAATAAAACAATACTATCATTATTGGCGCTAGATATACAAAAGTGTCTATAAATATATCTTGAGAAAATAATTTGAAGCCTACTTGCGAAATAATTATTAAAATAAATCCTATTACAAACACTAAAGTTTTGTAATACTTTATGTATTTATTAGATCTAGGCTTTATTAATATACTAGAGGATATAAGTGAAAGAATTAAGATATAAAAAGGAATTACTACTCTCTTATATATTTCTTCAGATACAGATTCAATTTTTCTGTTCAAACAGATTGAACTGTTAATTTCTTTTTTATTATAAAAATAATAAATACAATTTAATAAATCTCTAGACGGTATCTGTTGAATTTTTTGATGTGTAACAGTTTTAGATGTAAATTTTGAAAGATCATACTCTGTTTCTTTAAAATTAATATTATAAAAATTGCTATCATTTGAATTAATAATACTTCCATCGTATAATTTAAGTGTATATACATCATCACTCTTTTTAATTTTGCCATTTAGAGCGATAATAATCTTAGATGAGGAATCATTTATTTTTTCATTTATATAAATTTTCTTAATTTTGCCTCCATCGTCATATTCATCAGCAAAAATCGTTAAATCCTTAAAAACATTTATAAATTTTTTCTCAGTTATTAATGTTGGCAAAAAGTCAATATTTGATGTTTTTAAATATATTCTGCTTAGATTTTGAGAGTAAGGAACTAAATATAAACTTAAAAACAATTGTAAAATTATAAATAAAATAGAAAATTTTAATAGAAAATTAATAATTTGAATTTTTTTGATACCATTGGTCCAAAATACTAATATCTCGTTATTTTCCTCGTATCTATTAATTATATAGAAACATGAAATAAAAAAAGTAAAAATTAAAATCCTACTAAATATTTTTGGTAAACTTAAGAGTGAATATGCGAAATAAACTCTTAAACTATGACCATCTTCAGTTACAAAATCTAAAAAGTTTACTGCTTGTATAACCCATATTATCACAGTAATACTAAGAGATGCAGTTAAAAAAAAATAGATTATATCAGAGAGAAGTTTTCTAAATAACAAATTACCCATTGAAATTTTATTTTTTATAAATATACAACATTATCTATTTAATAATTCTAAAATATGAAGTTAAAATTAAAGTTTATAAGCAAAATTTCAAAATTGACTGCTAAAAATGAGCTTATTTTTATTAACAATAAAAATTTCAAGCATAAAATATTAGACCTAAAGGAGATTTCAGATAGTGATTTATTCAAAGAAAAAAAAGTTATACAAATAAATCAATTTAAGAGTAATTATATTATAGTTAATTGTCTTAATCAAAAAAAGTCATCAGATTATGAAAATATTGGTTCAAAACTTTTCGATTTTTTAAAAAATAACAAAATTGAAAATGTAATTTTAAATTTAACCTCACTTAAAATCACGAATGCACAAATTGAAAGAATTCTACATGGAGCAACTTTAAAATCATACTCTTTTGAAGTTTATAAAACAAAAAAAAGTGTAAAAAATTTTATTAATATTAATGTTGTTGGAATTAGAAGCAAAAGTATTCTCAAGACAAAATTAGATGCACTTGCTGAAGGTATATTCTTAACAAGAGATTTAGTATCTGAGCCAGGAAATATATTGCACCCTGATGAATACGTAAAAAGAATAGCAAAGTTAAGGAATATAGGAATTAAAGTAACAGTTTATGATAAGAAAAAATTAAAGAAAATGGGATGTGGTGCTTTGCTAGGTGTTGGTCAAGGAAGTGTAAGAGGTTCTTATCTTGTTACAATGGAATGGAAAGGTGCTTCCTCTAAATCTAAACCACTTGCATTCGTTGGTAAAGGAGTTTGTTTTGATACTGGTGGTATTTCATTAAAGCCTGCAAAATTTATGGAGGATATGACTTATGATATGGCTGGCTCTGCAGTTGTAGTTGGGTTAATGAAAAATTTTGCACTTAGAAAGGCTAAAATTAATGCAGTTGGAGTAGTTGGTCTTGTTGAAAATATGCCTGGGGGAAATGCTCAAAGACCAGGTGATATAGTTAAGTCTTATAGTGGAAAAACTATTGAGGTATTAAATACTGATGCTGAAGGAAGATTAGTTTTAGCAGATGCACTTACTTTCACCGAGGAAAAATTTAAACCCAGTTTAATTATTGATCTTGCAACCTTAACAGGTGCGATCATAGTATCATTAGGCTCAGAATACGCAGGATTATTTTCAAATAATGATAAGCTTTCAAAACAATTGTATGATGCAGGAGAAAAAGTTGAGGAAAAAGTATGGAGAATGCCTTTACATAGTAATTATGATAAATTAATTGATTCTAAAAATGCAGACATGCAAAATATTAATTATGTTGGTGGTGCAGGATCAACTACAGCTGCTCAATTTTTACAAAGATTCGTACTTAATAAAACACCTTGGGCGCACTTAGATATTGCTGGTATGTCATTTTCTAAATATGCAGGAGCATTGAATTCTGGTGGTGCAACAGGGTATGGAGTAAGATTGCTGAATAAATTTGTAGAGGAAAATTATGAATAACGTTGAACAAACA
The DNA here is from genome assembly GCF_002101295.1 of Candidatus Pelagibacter sp. RS40. Classification (NCBI taxonomy): domain Bacteria; kingdom Pseudomonadati; phylum Pseudomonadota; class Alphaproteobacteria; order Candidatus Pelagibacterales; family Candidatus Pelagibacteraceae; genus Candidatus Pelagibacter; species Candidatus Pelagibacter sp. RS40. The sequence goes on along the minus strand of NZ_CP020778.1, from coordinate 213,205 downwards.
CTTTCAATTATCAAACCAGATGCAGTTGAAAGAAACTTACAAGATGAAATAAAACAAGAATTTATAAATAAAGGATTTGAAATTCAAAAAGAAAAAAAAATTCACATTTCAAAACAAGAAGCTGAACAATTTTATAAAGTTCACGAAACAAAACCGTTCTACAATGAACTTTGCTCATACCTCTCTTCAGGCCCTATTGTTGTTATGGAATTAAGTAGAGAAAATGCCGTTTTAGAGAACAGAAAGTTAATGGGTGCAACAAACCCTGAAGATGCTGAAGAAGGAACGATCAGAAAAAAGTATGGTATTTCTATAGATAAAAACTCTGTTCATGGTTCAGATAGCCTTGAAAATGCTAAAATTGAACTAGACTTTTTCTTTAAAAACTAGATTTTTTTAAAATTTTTTCAATTGCTGATGGATAAAGCTTATGTTCTATCTTTAAGACTTTTTTAGCTAAAGTTTTTTCTGTATCAGATTTCAAAATTCTAACTTTTTTTTGTAATATTATTTTTCCAGAATCTAATTTAGGAGTTACGAAGTGCACCGTAGCCCCTGAGAATTTATCTTTATTTTCAATTGCTCTTCTATGAGTATTTAAACCTTTATATCTTGGTAATAGAGATGGATGAATATTTAAAATTGGATTTTTAAACTTTTTAATGAAACTAGAAGATAAAATTTTCATGAAGCCTGCTAAACAAATTAAATCAATTTTATTTTTTCTCAAATATTCTAATATTTTATGTTCAGCTTCCTTTTTTTTGGAATAATTTATTATATAATTTTTAATCTTATTTTTTTTGGCAAATTCTAAACCTTTTGAAAATTTATTATTTGTAATTATCAGATTAATTTTTATTTTTGATTTTTTTATCTTTGAATATTTGATCAAAGAAAGTAAATTACTTCCTCTTCCAGAAATAAAAACAGAAATGTTTAAATTTCTACCAATTAATTTTTCCACTTAAATTTACTTTTTTTTTATTTTTTGAAATTTTTCCTATAACATAAGGTTTATATTTCTTGTCAAAAGTTAATTTTACTTTATTGAAATTTTTTTTATTTATAATTATACAGAAACCAACACCACAATTGAATGTTTTTAACATCTCACTATTTGATACTCCAGATTTTTGAAGCCATCTAAAAATTTTTTGAGTTTTAACTTTATCTAAATCTATGTTTGCGCATAAATTTTTTGGAATAACTCTTTTAATATTATCTTCTATTCCACCACCAGTTATATTTGCACAACCATTGATAAGGTTTTTGTCTATTAATTTAATAATTTCTTTTACATAAATTTTTGTTGGTTTTATTAATTCTTTTTTAAGATATTTATTTTTATTTATTTTAATTTTTTTTACTTTTAAAACTTTTCTGACAAGTGAAAAGCCATTAGAATGTATACCATTTGATGGAATGGCTAAAATTAAATCATTTTTTTTTATTTTATTAATTAGAATATTTTTTTTTTCAACTAAACCAACAGAAAAACCTGCAAGATCAAATTTACCAGGTGAATACGTACCTGGCATTTCTGCTGTTTCTCCTCCCACAAGATTACAACTTGATAATTCACATCCCTTAACAATGCCTTTAATAATTTCTTTCATTTTTTCAAAATTTATTTTGTCTATTGAAATATAATCCAGAAATAAAAAAGGTTTAGCACCTTGAACAATCAAATCATTCACACACATCGCAACAAGATCTACGCCAATTGTGTTAAATTTTTTAATTTCATTTGCTATCTCTAATTTTGTTCCTACCCCATCAGTGCTTGTAACAATGTGTGGATTTTTTAAGTTTTTTGGTATGCTTGAAATTGCTCCAAATCCCCCAATATTCTTAAAATCACCACTTTTCTTTGTTTTTTTTGTTAAATTAGAAATGAAATCTATAAATTTATCTGCATTCTTTATGTTTACTCCGCTATTTTTATATGTGAATTTTTGCGCTTTCATAAATTATTAACAATGACTTTATCTAAAAAAATATACAATTATCTATACATTTTTTTTTTAGTTTTAATTATTGTTATTAGTGAGTTTTCCACAAATTTCGCGAAAGCTAAAACTTTTGTAATTAACGATATAGAAATTCAAGAAAAATATGATTTAAATTTTAATAAAATAAAGGTAGTTGATAAAGCTTTTAAAAAAGCTTTTGAAATATTAATTTCAAAAATTTTACAAAGTCAAAACAAAAGTATTTTAAGATCCATCGACATTAACCAAATTAAAAGTTTTGTTGAAGGTTTTTCATTGATGGAGGAAAAATTTGTAGATGATAGTTACCAAGCAAAAATAAATGTGGATTTTAATAAAATAGATTTAATTAATTATTTTAATTCAAAAGGGATAGTCACATCATCCATTAACCCAATTGATGTAATGATATTGCCTATATTGATTGATTTAAAAAAAAATCAAATATTTTCATATTCAAATAATCCTTTCTTTCTGAATTGGAACTTAAATAATAGAAAATTTCATCAAATAAATTATTTTTTACCCAACGAGGACATTGAAGATTTTTCAATAATTAGAGAAAATATTGGTGACATAGAAAATTATAATTTTAATGAAATATTCAATAAATATAATGTTAAAAATAGAATTTTACTTATTTTATTAAATCAAGATAACTTGCTTAAAATTTTTTCTAAATTAAATTTAGAAAACAATGAGATGTACATAAATAAGAATTTTAAAGATGTAAGTATGAAAAACTTAGATCAGATAAATGATGTAATTTTAGATTTGAAAAATGATTATGAAAATAAATGGAAATCATTAAATGAAATTAATACGTCAATTATTCTTCCTATTAGATTATCTGTCGACTCAAATAATTTTCTACTATCAAATAATTTGGAAAATTATTTAAATGAAGTAGATTTAATTTCAAATTATAAAATTGAAAGCTTTAATAGTAAGCAAATTATATATAAAATTATATTCAATAGTACTCCAGATAAGTTTTTAAAAATCATGCAAAATGCAAAATTTAAAATTGACACTTCTAAAGATGTTTGGAAATTACAATGAGAGAGCTTAACCAATTATTACTTGATTTTGATCATAATATTGAATTCAATGAACATGATTATTATGTTTCAAGAAGTAATTACTTAGCCTTTAATTTAATTCAAAATTGGCCAAAATGGGAAAGAAATATACTCAATATTTCCGGAGATAATTTTTCAGGAAAAACACACCTGGCCAAAATTTTTCAAGATAAAAGTAATGCTTTATACTTGGGACACAGTGATGTTAACGAGAAAGTATTCAAAAAAATTAAGTTAAATGAATCTATCGTTATTGATGATTTTGAAAAAATTAAAAATGAAAATTTATTATACTCTTTATTTAATTTGATTTATCAAGATAATAAATACTTATTGATTTTATCAAACAGAACAATAAGTAAGATTAATTATAATCTTGAAGATTTAAATTCCAGAGCAAAAAATTGTATATTTGCCCAAATTGAAAATCCAGATGATAATTTAATTTTTGCAATAATTGTAAAAAGTTTTTCAGATCGACAAATCAAATTAGAAAAAAAATTACTAGAATTTATTATAAAAAGAATAGAGAGATCTTATGGTAAAATATACGAATTTATATATAAGGTTGACGAATTGAGTTTAAAAAAAAAGAAACCTATTAATTTAAAAACAATTAGAGAAATACTGTAAATTGAACAAATATAGAACACATACATGTGGAGAACTAAATATCTCTAATAAGGGTCAAAAGATTATTTTATCTGGATGGATTAATAAAAAAAGGGATCATGGAAATCTTTTATTTATTGACTTGAGAGACAACTACGGCCTAACCCAATGTGTCGTAGATAATGAAAATAAAGTATTTAAAGAAATAGAAAACCTTCCATTAGAAACTGTATTAAAAATAACTGGTATAGTAATTGAGAGAAACAAAGATACCATTAATGAAAATTTACCAACTGGTGAAATAGAAATTTCAATTATTGATTTTGAAATTCTAGGACAAACAAAAGAACTCCCTATGCCAGTCTTTTCAGATCAAGAATATTCAGAGGAAATTAGACTTAAATACAGATTTTTGGATTTAAGAAGAAAAAAAATTCATCAAAATATTATTCTCAGATCAAAAGTGATTTCGTTTATTCGATCTGAAATGAATAAGTTAGGATTTTTAGAATTTCAAACACCAATATTAACATCTTCTAGTCCTGAGGGTGCTAGAGATTTTTTAGTTCCAAGCAGATTAAATCCTGGGAAATTTTATGCATTACCTCAAGCTCCCCAACAGTTTAAACAATTAATAATGGTATCAGGTTTTGATAAATACTTTCAAATAGCACCATGCTTTAGAGATGAAGACGCAAGAGCCGATAGAAGCCCTGGTGAATTTTACCAATTAGATTTAGAGATGTCATTTGTTGAACAACAAGATGTCTTTGAAGTGGTGGAAAAATTGATGGTTAAAGTTTTTAAAAACTTTTCAGATAAAAAATTACTTTTTGAGACTTTTCCAAAGATTTCCTATTCTGACGCTATGTTGAAATTTGGATCTGATAAACCAGATTTAAGAAACCCACTTATTATTTCTGATATCACAAAATTATTTGAAAGGAATGATATCAGTTTTGAAATATTCAAAAATTTAGTTAAAAAAGGTTCAATTGTAAGATCTATCGTTACTAAAAATACAAAAGATAAACCAAGAAGTTTTTTTGATGGAATAGATAAATGGGCAAAGGAACAAGGTTCATCTGGTCTAGCTTATTTTACTTTAGAAAAAAATGATAAAATAATAGGAAAGGGGCCAGTTGGTAAATTTTTTTCAGAAGAGTCGCTAGTTGAACTGATGAAAATCACAAAAGCAGAAATAGGGGATACCGTTTTTCTTTCTTGTGGCAAACAAAATGATGTAGAAAAAATATTATCAATTGCTCGAACTAGGATAGCAGAAGAACTCAAAATTATTAAAGAAAGTTGTTTTGCATTTTGTTGGATAGTGGATTACCCAATGTTTGAAATAGACGAACAAACCAAAAAAATAAGTTTTAGCCACAATCCATTTTCAATGCCACAAGGAGATATTAAAAATTTAGATTTATCAGATCCTCTTTCTTTAAAAGCTTATCAATATGATATTGTATGTAATGGTATTGAGTTGTCATCTGGGGCCATTAGAAATCATGTTCCTGAATTAATGTATAAGCTATTTGATATAGCTGGTTACTCCAAAAAAGATGTTGAAGAAAAATTTAGTGGAATGATAAATGCATTGAGTTATGGCGCACCACCTCATGGAGGTATTGCACCAGGTATAGATAGAATAGTGATGCTTTTAGCTGACGAAAAGAATATTCGAGAAGTTACTATGTTCCCGATGAATCAAAATGCTCAAGATTTAATGATGAATGCACCATCTACTATTAGTGATGATCAATTGAAGGAATTAAACCTTACTGTTAAGAAAAAAACTTAATTACTTTTTACCTTTTAGATTTATTCTAATGTCTGATAGATCGACCAATTTTCTTTTATAATCACTTCTTACAAACCCCTTACTAGTTATATCTTTAACTAGCTTTAAGAATTGATTTTGATCTTCAGAGTTTTCATTACTCAATTCATCTATTTTTTCTGATCCACCAATAGATGGAGTATGTGCTAGATCTTCTCTATTAAGATAAGATATTGCCAATTCTCTAAATATATAATCTAAAATTGAGCTCGCGCTTAAAATTCTATCATTTCCATGAACTTTACCTGATGGTTCAAATTTTGTTCCAACATAAGCATTTACAAATTCATCAAGAGGAACCCCGTACTGTAAACCCAAAGAAATAGCAATTGCAAAGTTATTCATCAGAGCTTTTACTAACTCACCTTCTTTGCTTGTATCAATAAATATTTCACCTATTTTTCCGTCCTCATATTCGCCTGTATGAAGATACACTTTATGATCACCTATCGTAGCCTTTTGAATGTAACCTTTTCTTCTATCTGGCATACTAAATCTTTTTCCAAGTTTTTCATTTAGATTGCTCTTAAAGTTTTCACTTATTTTATTATCTATTTTTGGAACATTCTTTGAAATCGGAGCACTAATTGATTTATCAATTATATTTACTTTATTATTATCTATTTTTTCTAAATTTTTTGTTTTTCTATTATCAAGTTTAACGTCCAGTATCTCAAATTTTCCGTCCTCATTTTTTTCCAAATTTTGTAAGTTTTTCTCATTAACATCATCTAAATAGTGACTTACTTTAAAACTACATGTGTAATATGTCTCAACTAAATATTTTGCCATTAAATTTCCTTATTAAAATTGAATCGTAAGAAATTATGTATATACAAATTAATGTTATAGTCTAATTTAATTTTTACAATTTTAAATTGAAAAAATAATTAATTTTTTATGTTGACATTTTTTAAAGAAATTTTCACTTGGTGGAATGGGCAAACACTGGGAACCAGACTGCAAACAATTTTTTTTGGTAAGTTGGTTGGTGAGGATGAGTCAGGGAATAAATATTACCAAAATAAAAAAGGTAAACGGTGGGTAATATATAATGGAGAGGTTGAAGCATCAAAAATACCAAATGATTGGTACTCGTGGATGCATTATACAAATAATAAAATTGAAAATAGACATAATTTAAAAAAATATAAATGGCAAAAAAACCATTTACCAAACCAAACAGGTACAACAAACGCTTACAATCCTAAAAATAATAAAAATGCAACTAAAAAAAAATATAAATCTTGGCAAGATTAGTTTTGCTTTAATTTTTATTCTACTTTTTCAAATAATTTTCTTTAAGGCAAATTCAGAAACTAATATATATGGTGAAAAGTTCGCAGAATTATTAGTTTTAGATAAAGTAAGTTCTAAAACAACAAAATTAAAGTTAAAAATTGGAGAAGAGTTATTTTTTCAAAATTTAAATATAAATATTCTAAAATGCCAAAATTCAAAATTTGATGATGATCCTGAAGTAACAGCATTTTTGCAAGTAATTGATTTGAAAAATAAAGATAAGGATAAGGTTTTTGTTTTCAATGATTGGACATTTGCATCCAGTCCATCAATAAGACCCTTTGACCATCCTGTATACGATATATGGTTAAAAAAGTGCTATTCCTAAATTAATTTTTCTTTATCAAGCCAACTTACATTAAAGTCAGAATTAATGAATTTTTCATGATTTAGTAAAGTTCTATGTAAATCTATTGTAGTAGTTATACCTTCAATTACGAATTCATCGAGAGATCTATTCATTCTTTGTATGGCTTCTGTTCTATTTCTTCCATGGCAAATTAATTTACAAACCATGCTGTCATAATAGGGAGTAACTTTATAACCTTGAAAAATTGCACCGTCTACTCTAGTTCTAAAACCAGAAGGCTGGTGACACATTCCAATTAATCCAGGTGAGGGTTGAAAATTTTTACTTGGATCTTCAGCATTTATTCTGCATTCAATAGCATGTCCTCTTGGATTAATATCATTTTGACTTAATGCTGTTTCACCTGTGTAGGCTATGTTAATCTGTTCTTTGATTATATCTATACCTGTAACCATTTCTGTTACTGGATGTTCAACTTGAACCCTTGTATTCATTTCTAAAAAATAAAATTTTCCCTCTTCATAGATGAATTCAACTGTTCCTGCACCTTCGTATCCTATTTGACTTACCATCTTTACAGTTTTGTTAAATAAATCTGATCTGATTGTATCTGTTAAAACTGGGCTTGGGGTTTCCTCTATTAATTTTTGATGTCTTCTCTGTACCGAGCAATCTCTCTCATGTAAGTGAACAGTTCTATTTTTTCCTGATAATACTTGAACTTCAATATGTCTTGGATTTTGAAAAAATTTCTCAATATAAACTTCATCATTTCCAAAAAATTTTTTTGCCTCTAATTTTGCAGTCAAAAATAAATTTTCAAAATCATTTTCATTATTTACTATTTTCATACCTTTTCCACCACCACCACCTGCAGCTTTTATGAGAACAGGAAAACCAATATTTTTAGATAATTTTTTAGCTTCTTTAATGTCTGAAACACCACCCTCAGAACCTTCAATAACTGGCAAACCATATTGTTTAGCAATTTTTTTTGCTTGAATTTTATCTCCCATTTTACTTATCAAACTTGAAGATGGACCTATGAACTTAATATTATTATCTTCAAGGATTTTAGCAAATTCAGCATTTTCAGATAAAAAACCATATCCTGGATGTACGGCTTCGGAATTAGTTAATTCTATTGCAGACATTATTGCAGGAATATTTAAATAACTATTAGATGGTTGATGAGGACCCACGCAAATACTTTCATCTGCTAATCTTACATGCATACTATCTCGATCAACATCCGAATGAATTGCAACTGTCGATATACCCCATTCTTTGCATGCCCTGATAACTCTAACTGCAATTTCTCCACGATTTGCAATCAGAATTTTTTTGAACATATTAATCTAAAATTGCTATAGTTTGTCCAAACTCAACAGGCTGACCATCCTCAACACAAATTTCTTTTATTGTTCCATCCATTGGGCAGGGCACATGATTCATAGTTTTCATTGCCTCAACAATCATTACGGTATCACCCTTCTTAATTTTTCTTCCTTTTTCTGCAAATTTTTTACCTCCTGGTTCAGGTGCTAAGTATGCAGTACCAATAATTGGTGATGTAATCTTTGTTCCACTTATTTCAGATGACTTGTTTTCAGTTCTTTCTATCTCTTGTTTTGATGTATTTGTGATGACAGGAGTTGAACCAATTCCTTTTGATTTTGAAACTTTTACTTTTAAATCTTTTTCAGTATATTCAATTTCTGTAAGATTAAATTCATCCAAATAATCATTTAATTCTTTAATAATATTTTTATTTATTTTCATTTTCTAAAAGCTCATGCATTGAATTTATGGCCAAAATATAGCCGTTTATTCCAAGTCCACAAATAATTCCAGTTACAACACCACTTATCATTGACTTATGTCTAAATTCCTCTCTTTTGTAAATGTTTGATATGTGCACCTCGATTTTAGGTTTTTTAAATACATCTAATGCATCTCTTATAGCTACAGATGTATGACTGTAGGCTGCAGCATTAATTATAATACCTTCATAATTATCAACACTATTTTGTATTAAATTTACAATTTCACCTTCCACATTCGATTGTTTTATATCTAAATTTAAATTTAATTCTTTGGCCTTTTCATAACAAATCTCAGTTAAGTAATTGTAGTCTTTGCTTCCATATTGAGATTGTTCTCTTTGACCTAATAGATTAAGATTAGGTCCATTAATAATTAATATTTTGCTCACTAAAAACTTATAATATATGAGAAAAAAAAATAAAATAAAAATAACAGTAAACGGTAAGCAAACTATTATAAATTCAAACTTTTCATTAAAAAATCTTGTTGATAAGTTAGAAATACCCTTAAACAAAATTGCAATAGAATATAACAAAGAAATTATTGATAAAAAAAAGATTAAAAAAATTCTTCTTTCTAAAAATGATAAAGTAGAAATTGTCCATTTTATTGGAGGAGGCTAATGAAAAATAAAGATAAATTTATAATTGCAAAAAAAAACTATTCTTCAAGACTAATTGTTGGCACAGGAAAATATAAATCTATGAAAGAGTGCGCTAAAGTAATAAAAATCTCAGGTGCAGATATTGTGACGGTTGCAGTAAGAAGAGTAAATATATCAGATAAAAATAAACCTTTGTTGATGGATTATATAAATCCAAAAAAAATTACCTATCTTCCAAATACTGCAGGATGTTTTAGTTCAGATGAAGCTCTAAGAACACTTAGGCTGGCAAGAGAAATTGGAGGATGGAAATTAGTAAAACTTGAAGTATTAGGAGATAAAAAAACATTATTTCCAGATGCTATTGAAACACTTAAATCTACAGAAGTTTTAACCAAAGAGGGATTTAAAGTGATGGTTTATTGCAATGATGATCCTTTGATGGCAAAAAGGTTAGAAAATGCTGGAGCGTGTGCAATAATGCCTTTGGCTGCACCAATTGGCTCAGGTTTGGGTATTCAAAATAAAATTAATTTGAAAATAATTAGAAATCAAACAAAGCTTCCCGTTATTGTAGATGCAGGTATTGGGCAAGCATCAGATGCAACTCAGGCAATGGAACTGGGTTGTGACGGCGTCTTAATTAATACAGCAATAGCTAAAGCCAAAAACCCTTATGAGATGGCTGAGGCAATGAAATATGCAGTTATATCTGGAAGAAAATCATTTCTTTCGGGAAGAATTAATCCTAATTTATTTGGATCTGCATCAACTACTAATAGCGGAATTATTTAATTTTCTTTTTAACAAATTTTCTTTTTTTAAATTTTCTTTTTTTAAATGGTTTTTGAATATTAGAATTTGAATTTTCTTTTGTAATAACAACTTTCTGTAAACTTTCAATTTTTTCAATTTTATCTAGTATTTTTCCAGATTTAGACTTAAACTCTATTAAGTATTCGGTTAAATTTAACTCTTCAGAATTTGTAATATTTATTTTAATTTTATTTTTTTTTTCGAAATATTTTAAATCCTCAAGAAATTGATTTTCTATAAAATCTGAAATCTTATTATTTATTTTTAAATCAATAATTTTGGAACTATTTTCCAAAGATTTAATTTCGATTAATTTTATAATTTTTTGTGCAAAAGTTTCGTTTGTTAACTTAATTGACCATTTTATATTACTTTCACGAAGTCTCTGTCTTGACATTTCCAATAAACCAAAATTACTTATTCTACCTATTTGAATTCTTGCTCTATCATTACGGCATTTTTCTTTTAATCTTCTTTCAACTAGTCTTCTATTTCCAAAATTTAGCATATCAATAAAGTCAATTATTATTAAACCAGATAAATCTCTGATTTTAATTTGTCTTGCAATTTCTTCAGCGGCCTCTAAATTTGTATCTAAAGCAGTGCTCTCAACATTTTTTTGTTTTATTGATTTTCCAGAATTAATATCAATAGAAACTAAAGCTTCAGTGGGATTTATCACCAAATAACCACCAGAGCTAAGTTTTACCTCAGTCTTAAAAATTTCAAAAAGTTTTTTTTCAATATTTTCTTTAAAAAATAATGGTATTTTATCTCTATACTTTTTAACTTTTTTTAATTGTTTTGGCATCATAAGCTTCATGTAATTTTTTGCTTTTTGATAGCCCTCGTTTCCCTCTACTAGGATATTTTGTGTATCATCGTCGTACATATCTCGAATACTTCTTTTAATAATATCGCTTTCTTGATGGATAAGAGATGGGGCCATAGAATTCATTGCATTACTTTTAATCGAGTCCCAAACTGTAATTAAATTTTTTAGATCTCCATCAATTTCGTTTTTTGTTTTATTTGATCCTGCTGTTCTTACAATTATTCCCATAGCTTTTGGAATTTCAATTTCATTTAGAATATTTCGAATTTTTTTTCTATCTCCTGGATTAAATATTTTTCTTGAAATACCACCTCCCTTAGCTGTGTTAGGCATCAGTACTATATATTTTCCTGCAATGGATATGAATGTGCTAAGCGCTGCTCCCTTCAAACCTCTCTCGTCCTTTAAAACTTGTACCAAAATAACTTGATTAGGTTTTATAACTTCTTGGATTTTATATCTCTTCGAGGGAAATCTTTTTTGTATTTTATCATCATTTTTTTCTTCTACATTTTCCTCTCTTTTTTCTACTGGATCCTCAATTTTAATTTCTTCTCCATCTAAAATTTTATTTTCTATATTTTCGCTTTCTTTAGATAATTCTTCTCTAACTTTCTCTTCTTCCTCTTTTATTTTTTCTAGATCACTTTGGGGTATTTGATAGTAATCTGATTGAATATCATTGAATGATAAAAATCCATGTCTTTCTCTTCCAAAATCAACAAAAGCAGCCTGAAGAGATGGTTCGATACGGCTTACTTTTCCAAGATAAATATTATTTTTTATTAATGTATTGTTGATACTTTCATATTCATAATCTTCAATATGATTTTCATTTTTAAGCACAACTCTTGTTTCATTTGGATGCGATGCATCGATATATAAATTTTTTGACATAAATTTTGATTATTTTTCATTTGTTTATTTTTAAATTCGGTGCCACAACAATACCAAATTCACTAACTAAATTAAACATAAATGAGCTCAATAATAAAAAAAGTTGCATCCATAACTGTATTAATAATGTTGATAATTTTGGTTGGTGTATTTTCAATTTTATGGATTTATTCAAATAAGCTACCAGACTACAAATTCTTAAAAAATTACAAACCTCCTGTATCTAGCAAATTATATTCAGGTAATGGGGTATTGGTTAGTGACTTTTCTTCCGAGAAGAGAATATTTGTGCCATTTGAGGCTATACCAAATGTTTTAATCAATTCTTTCCTGTCTGCCGAAGATAAAAATTTTTTTTACCATCCCGGGGTAGATGCAAAAGGTATCGTTAGAGCTATTAAGAATAATATCAAAAATGCACTAAAATCAAAAAGGCTAGAAGGAGCCTCGACTATAACCCAACAGGTCGCAAAAAATTTTTTACTTTCAAATGAGGTAAGTTTTGATAGAAAAATTAAGGAAGCAATTTTAGCTTTTCGAATCGAAAGAGCTTTAAGTAAAGAGAGAATTCTAGAGCTTTATTTAAACCAAATATATTTAGGTGAAGGAAGTTATGGAATAGCTTCAGCTAGTTTGAGATATTTTGATAAATCAATTAATGAATTGAATTATTCAGAAGCAGCTTTATTAGCAGCATTACCAAAGGCTCCAAGTAGATATAATCCATATAAAAACATAAAACTAGCTAAATACAGAAGAGATCTTGTTTTAAAAAATCTTTATGAAAATCAATACATAGATCAAAATTTATTAAATGAATTAATAAATACAGACATTAAACTCAGTAAAAGACAAAGAATATATTTAGAAGACTCTAGATATTATGTTGAAGACGTAAGAAAAAAAATAATTGACACATATGGTTTTGACAAAGTTTATAAACAAGGTTTTAACATTAAAACTCCAATTGATTTAAATTTACAAACTAAAGCCTCAGCAGCATTAAGAAAAGGTTTAGAACAATATGATAGAAGAAGAGGTTGGAGAGGTTCTTTAAAAAATATAAAAATAACTAACAATTGGAATAAAAATTTAGATAAGTTCAAATTAGAAAAATCTTTAGGGTGGGAAATAGCAATTATAAAAAAAATAAATAAATTTGAAGCAAATATAGAAACTGAAAATAACATAAAAGGCAAAATTAAATTTGAAAATTTAAATTGGACAAGAAAAAATATAGGTGAGTTATTTAAAGTTGGAGATTTAGTTTATGTAAAAAATATTAATCAAGAAGACTACGAATTAAAACAATTACCTGCCGTTAATGGTGGAATAGTTGTAATGGATCCATTTACAGGAAGAGTTTTGGCAATGGCTGGAGGATTTAGTTTTAATAAAAGTGAATATAACAGAGTTACTCAAGCTAAAAGACAACCTGGATCAGCATTTAAACCATTTATATATGCATTAGCTTTAGAAAATAATTTTACTCCTTCTACATTAGTTTTAGACGCCCCAATTGTTCTTGAGCAAGGGAGTGATTTAAAGATGTGGAAACCTGAAAACTATGGGAAAAAGTTTTATGGCCCCTCAACGTTAAGAACTGGTGTTGAAAAATCAAGAAATTTAATGACAGTAAGAATTGCTCAAGAAATTGGATTAAACAAAATCACAAATTTTTCAAAAAAACTTAAAATTTATGAAAGACCTGAAGAATTGATGTCAATTTCGCTGGGATCTGCGGAAACTACTTTGCTAAAGATGACAAGCGCTTACTCGTCATTTGTAAATGGTGGAAAGTTAGTTAGGCCAATATTTATAGATAGAATTCAAGACAGTCAGGGAAAAACAATTTTTAAAAATCAGTTAAGATTTTGTAAAGATTGCGACTTGATTTCATACACAAGTGAAAATCTCCCTCAAATTAAAAATAATTATAAGCAAATTTTTTCACCACAAACAGCTTATCAAATGACATCTATTTTAGAAGGAGTTGTTCAAAGAGGAACTGGAAAAAAATTAAAAGATCTTAACTTACAATTAGCAGGAAAAACGGGAACTACTAATAAAAATACAGATGCATGGTTTATTGGTTTCACTTCAAATTTAGTAATTGGAGTTTATGTAGGTTTTGATAATCCAAGAACTTTAGGAAAATTTGAAACAGGATCAAAAACTGCCCTACCTATCTTCAAAGAATTTGTTAAAAATTCAGTCAATAATCACGAGGCAAGACCATTCAAAGTGGCAAAAGGAATTAAAATGATGGTTGTAGATGCATCTACTGGTAAAAAAGCTGACAGTAATTCTAAAAGTACTATTATCGAATCCTTTAAGGAGGAAAAAATTGCAAATAATTACAAAATTGATATTGATAATATTGGCGATGTATCAAAGACAAATATTTTAAAGTTTTATTAAAATGGAATTAGAAACAAGTAATTTAATTAAAGAGATAAACAAAATAATATTAAGAATTAAGGAGTTTCTTTGAAAAAAATAAACTTATCTCTAAACTTGATGAATTAAATAATAAAATTGAGAGCCAAAACTTCTGGCAAGACAGAAAATCATCAGAAAAAATTTTAAAAGAAAAAAAAAATTTAGAATTTTTAGTAGGATCATTTAGTAATTTTGAAAATGACTTTAAAGACATAGTAGAAATTTTAGATCTAGCTATATCTGAAAGCGACAAATCATTACAAGATGAAAGCTTATATAAATTGCAAGATTTAAAATCTGGATTGAAAAAATTAGAGATAAAATGTTTTTTATCTAACGATAGTGATAATCTTGATAGTTACTTGGAATTTCATGCTGGCGCAGGTGGAACAGAAAGTCAAGACTGGGCTGAGATGCTTAGAAGAATGTACATGAAATGGGCATCAAACAAGGGATATTCTGCCGAGCTAATTAGTGAACACAAAGGAGATGAGGCTGGAATTAAATCATCTACAATAAAAATATCGGGTGACTATATTTATGGTTATCTTAAATCAGAATCAGGTATCCATCGATTGGTGAGAATTTCTCCATTCGATTCAGGTGCACGTAGACATACAAGTTTCGCTAGTGTTTGGATTTATCCGGTTGTAGATGATAAAATAGACATTGAGATTATTGAAAAAGATTTACGAATAGATACTTATAGGTCAAGTGGTGCTGGTGGACAGCATGTAAATACAACTGATAGTGCAGTAAGAATAACGCATATCCCAACCAAAATCGTTGTACAATGTCAGAATGAGAGATCACAACATAAAAATAAGGAAACATGTATGAATATGTTGAGAGCTAGACTTTATGAACATGAACTTCAAAAAAGAGAAAAACAAAACGAAAATATAGAAAGTTCAAAATCAGATATAGGATGGGGACATCAAATTAGATCTTATGTATTGCACCCATATCAAATGGTAAAAGATAATAGAACTAATTTTGAAAGCTCTAATCCTGAAAAGGTACTTGATGGCGAAATTGATAATTTTCTTGAGAGCTCATTGTATAAAATAAATGCGTAAATACTTTTTTATAATACCAATTACTATAATCTTTTTATTTTTAGCGATTGTTGCTTACTTAAACTTTTTTGGGCTCAAAACAGATAAATTTAATAAATTAATTTATTCAAAAATCAGCCAAATAAACCCAAAGTTATCCTCTGAAATTAATGATGTATTTATTAAATTAGATATCAAAGAACAGATAATAAAGCTTGAGACTTCAAACGTTAAAATACAAATTGAAGAAGAATATCTTGTTTTAGATAAAATTATTTCAAAATTAAGTTTATCAAATTTGTTAAATAATAGATCAGTTCAGAGTTTAGAAATTTTACTAAGGGAGAATGAAATATCAAACTTAAAAAGTTTTATTTCAGAGTATAATTTTAACTTTTCAAGAGAATTAATTTTAAATCAAATTAAAAAAGGTAAGATTAAAGCTTCAATTTTTTTAGATTTTCAAAATAAAAGCAAAAAATTTGATTATAGTATTTTAGGAAAGGTAACAAATGCACAAATAAACCTTTTAAACAAAGGTGAATTAGAGAAAATTTCTTTTAATTTTATATCTGATCAAAAACAGCATTTGATAAATGATTTAAAATTTATTTATGATGATATCGATTTTAAATCAGACACTATTTCAGCCAAAAAACGTGACAATAGTTTTATAATTAATGGTGATATATCAAATAAAAAACAGGTTTTTGATATAAAAAAATTACAAAAATATTTAGATTATAGCTCTGATTTTGTTGAAAATTCAAAAGTAAACCTTTCATCAAATAATAAGTTTTCATTCAGTCTAATTAATAAAAAAAAAATTGATAAATTTGAATTTAAATCAGAAATAGATTTTGATGAAATAAAATTTAATAAGAATTTAAATCTTCCTATCAATATTAATAATGGTGAATTAAAATTTGATTATAAAAATCACATAGTAGATATAAATATAAATTCATCTTTTTATTTTCTAAGCGATGAAAAGGAACAAGCAAATTTTGGAGATGCTAATTTTTTAATTTCAAAAAAAAATAATGAAAATATAAAAATTAAGGGAAATTTTTCTAACAAAGGAAATAAAATAAACTCTGATCAAATTAAAGAATTACTTAATATTGATAGCAAACTAATACCAAGTCAGGATTTAAATTTTGATTCAAATAATTCGATTGAATTTGAATTAAATAAAAAAAATCAGGTAGAAAACTATAAATTAAATTCGGATTTAAAAATTAGTAAATTAGAGGTCTCAAATAAAGATAGAAATATAAAGAGGTTTTTACCTGAATATAAAGATAAAATATTTTTTAAAGATAATTTAATTGAAATAAATTTAAATAAAAAAATTAAAGATATAAAAATAAAAGGTTCATATTCATTAGATAATACTTTATCTGATAGTTTTAAAATTAATTTAACCCAAAATTCAGACAATTTGGATTTTGATACCGATATTAATTTAAATAAACTCCTTTTGAATTTTAAATCGCTTGATTATAAAAAAAATAAAAAAATTAAATCTAATCTAATTTTAAAAGGTCGATATAATGACGATTTAAGATTTAACAAAATAAAATATCAAGAAAATCTAAATACTATACAGGTAAGTAATTTAATATTATCAAATAAGTATAAAATCAAAAATGTTGACACTGTAATTTTGAATTATGAGAATTTAAATAAGAAACTAAATAATTTAAAATTTCAAAAAAAAAGCGAAAATCGATATAAGCTATCAGGAAGCGAATTTGATGCTGAATTACTCATTTCAAATTATTTAAAAGCAGAAAATATCAATAACATTTTTGAGAGATTTGAAAATATAAACTCAAAAATATTTGTTCAATTTAATAATATATTTATAGATAAAAATAGTAAACTGACTGGCTTAGTAGGAGAGGTTTCATTAAAAAGAAAAGGAATTACTGACGCCGAAATTAAATCTAAAATTAACAATAAAAATGATTTTTCATTATCAATAAAAACTAATTCTAGAGATGAAAAAATTACTAACTTGTTTATTGATGAGCCTGGGCCATTTATAAAAAACTACAAGTTTATTAAAGGTTTTACTAAAGGTAAGCTGTCTTATGGGTCAATAGAAAAAAATAATGAAACAAAAGCAAATCTAAAAATATATGATTTTAAAGTTCAAGACGTTCCTGTTTTAGCAAAGTTACTCACACTAGCGTCTCTTCAAGGTATTGCAGATCTACTTACAGGAGAGGGAATTCGATTTAATGAATTTGAAATGAATTATCAATCTAAACAGTCGCTTACTAACATAAATGAAATGTATGCAATTGGACCAGCAATTTCTATTTTGATGGAGGGGTATATTGAAAAAAATAAACTAACAAGCCTTAGAGGAACTCTTGTGCCAGCCACCACAATAAATAAAACAATTTCAAAAATACCTTTATTAGGAGAGATTTTGGTAGGGAAAAAGGTTGGGGAAGGTGTTTTTGGCGTAAGTTTCAAAATTAAAGGTCCACCAAAAGATCTAAAAACTTCTGTAAATCCAATTAAAACTCTTACACCAAGATTTATAACTAGAACTTTAGAAAAGTTACAAAAAAATTAAATAATAATTTTAAAATGCTTTTTTTTTCCGACTGAAAGTTTAATAAAACCTTTACTTTCAAACAATTTTTTACTTATTAATAATTTTTCATCTTCAATTTTTTCATTATCAATTTTAATTCCATTGTTTTTAATTAATCTTCTTATTTCACTTTTTGATAACTCACTATTTACATGTTCTATCAAACTAATTATATCCTCTCCTATTAAGTCACTTCCAATTTTAACACTAGGTAAATGTTCACCGGTTGAATTTTCTCTAAAAGTGGATTTTGCTAATTCTTCAACTTTTTTTGTTTCAATTTCTCCATGTAACATCTTTGTAGCTTCATTAGCTAATAAAATTTTCAAATCATTTATATTTTCATTTTTAATTTCATCTATCTTTTCTAAAGATAAGTCTGTGAACATTTTTAGAAACTTGGTAACGTCTCGATCATCTGTATTTCTCCAAAATTGCCAATAGTCATAGGTAGATAGTAGGTTTTTATCTAACCATACTGCGCCACTTTCTGTCTTTCCCATTTTTGCTCCGGAAGCCAAGGTTATAAGAGGAGTTGTTAATCCAAAAACTTCTTTTGATGAATATCTTTTTATTAAATCAACACCATTTACAATGTTGCCCCATTGATCCGATCCACCAATTTGAAGAAGACAATTCTGTTTTTTATTCAATTCAAGAAAGTCATATGCTTGGAGAATCATGTAGTTAAATTCCATATAACTTAAAGACTGCTCTCTATCTAAACGTAGCTTTACACTATCGAAACTTAACATTTTATTAATTGTAAAATGTTTTCCTATATCCCTTAAAAAAGAAATATAGTTCAATTCTTTTAACCAAGAATAATTATTTACAAATATAGGCGACGTCCTCTTATTGTCAGTATTAAGATATTTTTTTAAAATAAGTTCAATACTTTTAATATTTTTCTCAATCTCATTTTCATCTAAAATTTTTCTTGTTTTATCTTTTCCTGATGGATCTCCTATCCTAGTTGTTCCTCCACCTAGCAAAACTATTGGCTGGTGCCCATGTTTTTGTAACTGCCTCAAACACATGATTTGTAACAAGCTTCCTACGTGTAGACTTTGAGCAGTACAGTCAAATCCTATATAACCTTTGATACTTTTTTTATTTAGTACATTTGAAAGTTCTGTCTCATCCGTACACTGATAGAAATAGCCTCTGTCTTTAAATTCTCTTATAAAATCATTCATAATTTAGTATTTTCAATATACATATTTATTTAAAAATAATAATCAATAATGGACAATAGTATTACATCTTTAGGTTTAATGAGCGGTACTTCTTTAGATGGGATTGATGCAAGTATAATTAATTCAGATGGAAAATCACATCTAGAGGTAAAAGCAAACGATTTTTATCAATATAAGTCTGAGTTTAGACAAAAATTAAGAGATTATATTAAAAATATTAATTCATTAGAAGATATAGAAAATAGTATTTCCGAATATAAAAATCTTGAGAAAGAAATCACTCTTCTTCATTCAGATATATCAAAAAAAATAATATCTAAGCAGACTATTGAAGTTGATTTAGTGGGTTTTCATGGACAAACAATTATTCATAAACCTAAAAAAAAATATTCAATTCAGATGGGGAACCCAAATTTATTATCTCAATTAATTCAAAAAAAAGTCATTTTTAATTTTAGAAAAAACGATATGGAAAATAATGGAGAGGGTGCACCTTTAACACCAGTCTATCACTCTTTATTATCAAAAAAAATTTTTCCTAATGAACCAAGTATTTTTTTAAATATAGGAGGAGTTTCGAATTTTACTTATTGTAATAATGAAGAGTTAGTTGCTAGAGATATAGGACCAGGAAATGTTTTATTAGATGAATATTTAAAAAAAACAAAAAATATAGATTTTGATAAAAATGGTGAAATTGCCTCAACAGGTCAAATCAACATGGATATTATAAATCAATTTATTGAGCATGATATTTACAGTTCAAAAGACAGACACTCTTATGATAGAAATGAGTTTGATTTTAATTTTATTAAAGGATTAATTTTTGAAGATGCTGTCGCAACTCTTAATTATTTTACTGCCTTAATTATTTCAAATTATTTTAACGAAAATTTTATTAATTGTACAAATATAATTTTGTGTGGTGGCGGTAGGAAAAATAAAACATTAATTCAAAATTTGAAAAATTTATTAAAAAAAAATATTTGTGATATCGATAAATTTAATTATGATGGAGATTTTATTGAGTCCCAAGCATTTGCTTATTTGGCAATAAGATCATATTTTAAAAAAAATATATCCTTTCCTTCTACTACAAAAGTAAGTAAACCAATATCAGGTGGAGAAACGTTTAAAAATTATTAGTAAAGAGCTGTTTCTTTTTTTATATATTTATTTAAAGATTTAATAAGGGCAACATCAGCTTTTGAGAAGAAATGATTTGCTTCTGTAATAGAGTCAAATTCAACTTTAATTCCTTTTTGAGCACTAAGTCTTTTGTTAAGATCATTAATGTGTTCAACAGGAACCAATTCGTCTTTTTTACCATAAATCATTATTCCTGATGTAGGACATGGTGATAAAAAAGAAAAATCATAAACATTTGGTTGAGGTGAAATTGCAACAAATCTATTTATCTCTGGTCTTCTCATAAGTAATTGCATTGCAATTAATGATCCAAAGGAAAATCCTGAAATCCAACATTGCGAATTGTCAAAGTTTTCTCGCTCCAACCAATCTAGTGCAGCGGCAGCATCTGCTAGCTCACCCTGACCATTGTCAAATTCTCCATCACTTTTACCAACTCCTCTAAAGTTTACTCTACAGACTGAAAAGTCGTTATCCATAAAGGTTTGAAATGTATCAACAACAACTTTATTATTCATAGTTCCACCATATTGAGGGTGAGGGTGCAAAACTAATGCTATTGGAGATGTGTTTTTTTTACTTTTATAATATTTTGCTTCTAGCCTTCCTGCAGGTCCAGGAATAAATATTTCAACAATTTTGTTATCTGTAGTTGTCATTGATAATTAATCTCAAAAAAAAATTTTATTTTTCTATCAAAATTGAGCGACAAAATGCAAGTTTTAAAATTTTTCAGAAACTTGACTATTTTAGTCGGGTATATATATAACCCGCATAAAATAATACTAATATGAAATTATCAAGTAAAGGAAGATATGCAGTTATGGCACTTGCCGATCTTGCAAAGTTTGATCCTAATGAACCAGTTTCTTTAAGAGATATCTCTTTAAGACAAGGAATATCTTTAGATTATCTTGAACAATTGTTTTTAAAGTTAAAAAAAAATAACATTGTAAATAGTGTTCGCGGGATTAAGGGTGGATATATTCTTTCTAAAGAAGCATCTAATATCAAAATTTCAGATATCTTTTTTGCAGTTGATGAAAAGGTAAAAACTATAGGGTGTGAAAAACATTCAAAAAAAGGGTGCAATGGTAAAACAGCAAAATGCATTACTCATGATCTCTGGGATGAATTAGAGGATTATATAAATAATTTTTTTGAAAAAAAAAGTCTTAGAGATTTACTAAATCAATCAACAAATAGATTATAGATGAGAGATAAACAAATAGAAGATTTAAAAGAATATAAATATGGATTTACAACTGATATAGAAAATATCAGAGCACCAAAAGGTTTAAATGAGGAAGTAATAAAATTTATTTCTAAAATAAAAAAAGAGCCAGACTGGATGTTGGATTGGAGATTAAAAGCATTTGAGAGATTAAAAAATTTAAAAGAACCAAATTGGCAAAAACCGAAATATCCAAAAATTGATTACCAAGATTTATATTATTATTCAGCTCCCAAAAGTGCTTCTGATAAACCAAAAAGTCTAGATGAATTAGATCCAAAGCTTTTGGAAACTTATCAAAAACTTGGTATACCACTTCAAGAACAAAAAAGATTAAATGGAATAGCAGTAGATGCTGTGTTTGACTCTGTTTCAGTTGCAACGACATTTAAAGATAAGTTGACTGAAAAAGGAATAATATTTTGTTCAATGTCAGAGGCTATTCAAAAACATCCAGAATTAGTAAAAAAATATCTTGGTTCAGTTATACCAGTTACAGATCATTATTTTGCAACTTTAAATTCTGCAGTGTTTACAGATGGTTCATTTGTTTACATTCCAGAGGGTGTAAGATGTCCTATGGAATTATCAACATATTTTAGAATTAATGCATCTGAGACAGGTCAGTTTGAAAGAACTTTAATCATCGCCGACAAAGGAAGTTATGTTAGCTATCTGGAAGGATGTACTGCTCCTATGAGAGATGAAAACCAATTACATGCAGCAAATGTTGAACTTGTTGCATTAGATGATGCAGAAATAAAATATTCAACTGTCCAAAATTGGTACCCAGGAGATAAAGATGGCAAAGGTGGGATTTATAATTTTGTAACTAAAAGAGGATTATGCAAAGGTGTAAATTCTAAAATATCTTGGACGCAAGTAGAAACTGGTTCTGCAATTACTTGGAAATATCCTAGTTGCATTTTACAAGGAGACAACTCTGTTGGAGAATTTTACTCAATTGCAATTACAAATAACCACCAAAAAGCAGATACTGGTACTAAAATGATTCATATTGGCAAAAATACTAAAAGTAAAATAATATCCAAAGGTATTTCAGCTGGATACGCTGATAATACTTATAGAGGTCTTGTAGATATTTTTCCCAAAGCTAAAAATGCTAGAAACTTTACACAGTGTGACTCACTGTTAATGGGTAATAAATGTGGCGCACACACTGTTCCTTACATTAAAAATAGAAATTCAGACTCAAATATAGAACATGAGGCAACAACATCAAAAATCAGTGAGGAACAATTATATTATTGTCAACAAAGAGGTTTAAATTCAGAGGAAGCTGTAGGGCTAATAGTTAACGGTTTTTGTAAAGAAGTTCTTCAACAATTACCAATGGAATTTGCTGTTGAAGCGCAAAAATTAGTTGGAATTAGTTTGGAAGGAAGTGTTGGATAATGTTGGAAATAAACAATTTAGAAGCAGGTATTGATAATAAAGAAATTCTAAAAGGACTTAGCTTAAAAATAAATCCTGGAGAAGTTCATGCAATAATGGGTCCAAACGGATCAGGAAAAAGTACTTTATCAAATATTTTATCTGGAAAAAAAGGTTATGAAATCAAAGGGGATGTAAAATTTGAAAATTCCAACTTACTCGAACTTGAAATTGAAGATAGAGCACATAAAGGAATATTTTTAGCATTCCAGTATCCTCTAGAAATTCCAGGTGTAAACACTAACAACTTTTTAAAAACTTCATTAAATGCCGTGAAAAAAGCAAAAGGTGAAAAAGAATTAGATGCAATTGAATTTCTTAAGCTTGTGAAAGAAAAATCTGCACAATTAAAATTTGATCAAAATATTCTGTCACGACAACTAAATGTAGGATTTTCAGGAGGAGAAAAGAAAAAAAATGAAATTCTTCAAATGTCTATCTTAAATCCAAAATTATCAATATTAGATGAAACAGACTCTGGTTTAGATATTGATGCACTTAAAATAGTTTCCGATGGAGTAAACTCATTAAGAAATACAAATAATTCTTTTTTAATAATAACGCATTATCAAAGATTACTTAATTATATAAAGCCAGATTTCGTTCATGTTTTGAAAGACGGAAAAATAATAAAAACTGGAAATTTTGAACTAGCACTAGAATTAGAAAAACAAGGTTATGAGAGCTTATAAATGTTAAAAGAAAATTTAGAATTTGAAAGTTTAACTTATAAAACTTTAGGAAACACTAAAGAGCGTAAAGAGCATTTTTTTAAATTTGTAGAAAGTGGGTTTCCCTCAAAAAAATTGGAAGATTGGAAGTTTTCAGATTTAAAATCTATTATAAATAAAAATATAAAAGAACTTAAATTTGGCTTTAATACCATTGAAAGCAAAAGTTACAATTTGAAATTTTTAAAAAATTTTGAACATTCAAAAATTGTTATTTTAAATGGAGAGTTCCTATCAGCAGATATTTTAGATGTAGATAAAAATAAAATAGAGATAAAAAATGAAAACTTGATTTTTAGTGAAAGTTTGAATGAACCTTTAAATAATTTGAATATGGCTTTTGCGAGTAAATTAATTAAATTAAATGTTTTAGAGGATAAAATTGTAGAAAAACCTTTAGTTATTTACCATATATGTGATTTAGATAATAAAACAAATTTAATTAATACTAGATTTGAATTAACACTTCATAGAAATTCATCTTTATCAACTTTGAATTTATTCGAGGATAAATCAGTTAGTGGTTTTAATAATCATAACTTTAATATTGTTATAAATAAAAATTCAAACCTTAAAAATTATATTTTTGATTTAAATAAAAATCAAAATCTAAAATACAGCTTCACTAACATTGATATTTATGAAAACAGTAATTCAGAAAACTTTATTTATTCATCTGGATCTAAATTTTCAAAATATGAAATAAACAGCAATTTAAAAGAAAAATATAGCTCTGCTTTTATTAATGGGATTATAAATTTAGACGAGAACAATCATCATGAAATTAAAACAAATATTAACCATTTGGCCGAAAATACAAAAAGTTATCAATTAATAAAAAGTGTTTTAAACGATAAGTCTACTGGAGTTTATCAAGGTAAAATTTTTGTTAACGATCAAGCTCAAAAAACAGACGGATATCAATTAAGTAAAGCCTTACTTTTAAACGAAAATACAGAATTTAATGGTAAACCAGAATTAGAAATTTACGCAGATGATGTAAAATGTTCTCATGGTTCTACTTCAGGCAATTTGGATGAAAACTCCATATTTTACCTAATGTCTAGAGGTTTAAATTACGATCAGGCAAAAAAGTTACTAATAGATGGTTTCATTAACGATGTAATTGAAAAAATAACAAACATCGAAATACAGAAATATCTAAAGGAGGCGATAAATTAATGGATATAGATAGCATTAAAAGAGAATTTCCAATATTTGATAACAAAGTTCAAAATAATGATCTTGTATATTTAGACAGCGCAAACTCCTCACAAAAACCAAGAGTAGTAATTGATAGAATATATGATTTTTATTCTAAAGAGTTTTCTAACGTAGGTAGAAGTGTTCATTATTTAGCTGTTGCTGCGACAAATCTTTATGAAAATACAAGAACATCAGTTCAAAGATATATTAATGCCAAAGATAAGAATGAAATTGTATTTACCAAAGGTGCTACAGAAGCAATTAATTTGGTAGCAAATACCTTTGGGCAAAAGTATCTAGAAGAAGGTGATGAAGTTTTATTAACAGAACTTGAACATCATTCTAATTATGTTCCTTGGCATTTCCTAAGAAATTCAAAAAAAATTAAAATTGAATTTGCTGAGATTAATGAAGCAGGTGAGATAACTATTGAAGCAATAAAAAACAAAATAACTAATAAAACAAAAATTATAAGCGTTACTCATTTATCAAATGTAACTGGAGCAATATTACCGATTAAGGAAATTGTAGAACTTGCACACTCAAAAAATATTCCTGTTTTAGTGGATGGTTGCCAAGGAGCACCACATTTAAAATTAGATATGCAGGAATTAGATTGTGATTTTTATGCTATATCAGGACATAAAATGTATGGGCCAACAGGAATTGGGGTTTTATACGCAAAAAAGAAATGGTTAGATGATCTACCTCCATACCAAGGTGGTGGAGGAATGATAAATGAAGTTAAAAAAACTGGAATTTCTTATGGTGAACTACCAAATAAATATGAGGCAGGCACAATGGCAACAGCCCAAGTAATTGCATTTAACGAATCTATAAAATTTATGGAAAAAGTTGGTATTGAAAATATAGAAAAGCACGAGAAAGAGTTATTGGATTATGGATTAGATATTTTGGGGAAAAATAATTCAATAAAAATTGTAGGTAATCCAATAAATAAAGGTGGAGTGATTTCTTTTACCATTGAAGGTGTTCACCCACATGATATTGCAACTATTCTTGATGAAGATGGAGTAGCAATCAGAGCAGGACATCATTGCTGTCAGATATTACATGAAAAGCTGAAACTCCCGGCCACTGCAAGAGCATCGTTTGGTATATATAATACAAAAGATGATATCGATCAATTAAGCCAATCAATAGAAAATTGCAAAAAAATATTTAACATATAATGGACCTAAAAGAATTATATCAAGAAATTATTTTGGATCATGGTAAAAATCCTAGAAATTTAAGAAAAACTGAAAACTTTAATAAAGACGCTAAAGGGCATAATCCTTTATGTGGAGATAACGTTCATATCTATTTAAAATTAAACGAAAATAAAAAAGTTGAGGATATTTCATTTGAAGGACATGGGTGCGCTATATCAATGGCATCAGCCTCTATAATGACTGATTTAGTTAAAGGTAAAGAGGAAGCTGAGGTAAAAGAAATTGTAAACGATTTTTTAGATATGATTAAAGAAAAAGAGGAACTTCAAAATAAAATCTTAAATGAAGATGAAAAAACTAAATTAATGTGTCTATCAGGTGTAAAACAGTACCCAATGAGAGTAAAATGCGCTACTCTTTCTTGGCATACTCTAACATCAGCAATAGATGATTTTCAAAAAATAGTAAATACTGAAAGCTAAAAATGGATTTAAAAGAAAAAGTAATTACAGAAATAAAAAAAATATATGATCCTGAAATTCCGGTAAATATTTATGAACTTGGTTTGATTTATGACATTAAAATTAAAGATAAAGACGTCCAAGTTAAGATGACGCTTACAACACCTAACTGTCCAGTTGCAGAAAGTTTGCCTAAAGAAGTTAAGGATAGTATAATGCAACTTAAAGAAGTTAATAAAGTTGATCTTGATTTGGTTTGGGATCCTCCTTGGGACAAATCAATGATGTCAGAGGCAGCAAAATTAGAACTAAATTTATGACAAAACAAATAATAACTCTAAGCGATAATGCAGCAGCAAGAATAAAAGAAATAATGTCTAAAGATCAGCAGAATTCTCTTGGTGTAAGAGTTGGAGTTAAATCAGGCGGATGCGCAGGGATGTCTTATATTATGGAATACACAAAAGAAATTAATCCTAACGATGAATTAATTGAAGATAAAGGGGTTAAAGTTTTTATTGATTCTGCAGCGGTAATTTATCTGCTTGGTACAGAAATGGATTATAAAAAAGATCAATTTTCGTCCTCATTTGTGTTCAATAATCCCAATGAAACAGAGCGTTGTGGATGCGGAGAGTCATTCAAAATCTAGTATTAGTTTAGTGCATACCAGAGTTGTTAAAAACACATATCTATTGTATAAGCAAGATATGAATAAATTTGAGTTTAAAAATCTTGTTAAAGACCTTAAGGATAACTTGAAGGAAAGATCATTCTTTAAAGTTTTACGTAAAGAAGTTGAGACTGGAGCTAATGGTACTCAAGATTACGTTGTTAAAAAAGGTGTTAACAAAGATTCAATTGCATCAACTAAACAGTAGTTAATTATTAACTGCTATAATACATCTCAAACTCAACCGGGTGAGGTGCATGCTCAAATTTATGAATTTCCTCGAACTTAAGTGCAATATAGGCGTCTATTTGATCGTCACTAAATACTCCACCTTGAGTTAAAAACTCTCTATCTTTATCCAAAGCTTCCATTGCTTCTCTTAAAGATCCACAAACTGTTGGAATACTTTTTACCTCTTCCTCAGGTAATTCATACAAATCTTTGTCAAAAGAATCCCCAGGATGAATTTTATTTTTAATTCCATCTAAACCCGCCATTAACATTGCCGCAAAAGTTAAGTAAGGGTTTCCAGCAGCATCTGGAAATCTAATTTCACACCTTGCGCCTTTTTTGCTTAAAGTAATTGGTATCCTACAAGATGCAGATCTGTTACGTGCTGAATATGCTAATAATACTGGTGCTTCGAAACCAGGTATTAATCTTTTGTAACTGTTTGTTGTAGAGTTAGCAAATGCATTAATTGCTTTAGCATGTTTTAAAATTCCACCAATATAAAACAATGCTGTTTCAGATAATCCTGAATATGCATCACCAGAAAAAACAGGAGTATCACCTTTCCAAACTGATTGGTGTATATGCATACCCGAACCATTATCTCCTGCCACGGGCTTTGGCATAAACGTAGCTGTTTTTCCAAATGAGTGTGTAACCATTTGAACAACATATTTATATAACTGAACATTATCCGCTTGGTTTACTAGTGTACCAAAATACATACCTAGCTCGTGTTGACTTGGAGCAACTTCATGGTGATGTTTTTCAACTTTAATACCAACATCCTTTAATCCTTTTAAATATTCGCCTCTCATATCTTGAGCACTATCAACTGGTGGAACTGGAAAATATCCTCCTTTGATACCAGGTCTATGTCCCATGTTTCCATTTTCATACCTTTTTCCAGAATTGTAAGGACCTTCCGTGCTATCAATAGCAAAACTAGTTTCGTTCATATCGTTTTTAATTCTTACATCATCAAAAACAAAAAATTCTGGTTCTGGTCCGAAAAAAGCTTTATCACCAATACCTGAGGATTTTAGATATTCCTCTGCTCTTTTAGCTGTACCCCTTGGATCACGTTCATAAGGGTTTTTCTTTACAGCATCTAAAATATCACAGAATAAAACTAATGTATTATGAGAAGTAAAAGGGTCCATAAACATTCTTGATAAATCTGGTTTTAGTATCATGTCAGACTCATTTATTGCTTTCCAACCAGCTATTGACGAACCATCAAAAAAGACACCTTGATTTAACATGTCTTCATCTACTACAGTAGAGTCTATTGTTAAGTGTTGAAGTTTTCCTCTTGGGTCTGTAAATCTAAGATCTACAAATTCAGCCTCTTTGTCTTTGATCATCTTAAGTACATCACTAGCGCTCATAATTTACTCCTATTAATTTTGTAATCTGGGGTCATTAACATTAAAAAAATGATAAATAATGCATATAAAATAGATAACACGTATGCATTTTTTACATATATATATGCTCAAAATTAATGATTTTATTAACAACTTGAGATTGATATGAACGCTATAGACAAAGAACCAGTGCTAAGAGCAAAAAAAGCACTTAAAGATTTTGATATCTCCCTTGATGTAATTGAATTAAAAACTTCAGCTAGAACTGCAATTGATGCTGCAAATTCACTTAACTGTGAAATAGGTG
The DNA here is from genome assembly GCF_002101295.1 of Candidatus Pelagibacter sp. RS40. Taxonomy (NCBI): domain Bacteria; kingdom Pseudomonadati; phylum Pseudomonadota; class Alphaproteobacteria; order Candidatus Pelagibacterales; family Candidatus Pelagibacteraceae; genus Candidatus Pelagibacter; species Candidatus Pelagibacter sp. RS40. Next base: position 183,775 of record NZ_CP020778.1, on the reverse strand, counting down.
CAATTGTAAAAAGTCTTCTTTTTAAAACAGAAAAAAACTTCATTTTATGCTTGGTAGCAGGAGATAAAAAATGCTCTTTAAAGAAATTAAAAAAAATCACTAATTTAAAAGATATAAAAATGGCGTCTCCTGATGAGGTAAAGCAACATACTGGGTATACAATAGGAGGTGTTTCACCTGTAGGACATCTTACAGACTTACAAATTTATATTGATACAACTTTAGAAAGATTTGCAAAAATTTTTGCAGCAGCGGGTCATCCAAATTGTGTATTTGAGATTAGTTTTAATAATTTAATAAAACTCACTAACGGAAAAATTGAAAATTTAATAGAATGAGACAACCAAATTTAATTGATTATATTTTATTAACTCTTCTTGCTTTAATTTGGGCATCAGCTTTCTTTAATATTAAGATAGCCACATATTCATTTGGGCCTGTAACCATTGCTTTATTAAGAGTATTTTTTGGAGCTATTCCAGTTTTAATTTTATGTTTTTATAAAAAAATTAAAGTAGAGGCATTTTCAAAAGATTGGTATTGGTTTGCAATAATTGGTTTTATAAACTTAGTTGTTCCTTTTTTTCTTATTTCTTATGGTGTGAAATCTGTTCAAAGTAATTTAGCTGCAATTTTAATGTCTACAACCCCCTTATCCTCAACAATTTTGGGACATTATTATACAAAAAATGAAAAATTTAACTTTACAAAAACCATCGGAATTTTAATTGGTTTTGCAGGGATAGTATATTTATTTTCTGACAATTTATTAATTAACGAAAGTAATTTTATCTCTGCAATACTAATTTTAGTTGGGTCTACTTGTTATGTAATAGGTGGTGTACTAACTTTAAAAATAAAAGAAAAAAAAAATGAGAATGTTACTGGTTCAATATTAATTTGGGCAGTTATAATTCTAATACCTTTATCTTTTTTTATAGAAAAACCCTGGACATATAATCCATCAATTCAGTCAACTGTATCTGTAATATATCTTGGATTAGTATCTACAGGTATAGCTTGGTTGTTAAGATTTAAAATTTTAGTAGATAATGGTTTAATTTTTCAGTCGCAGGTATCTTATTTAATTCCTATATTTGGAACTATTCTTAGTTATATATTTCTAAAAGAATTAATTACTGTAAAAGTATTAATATCTCTAATAGCTGTTGTAATTGGTATTTACTTTGTAAGACGAGCGGGTGGTAAAAAGGTTATTTAAGAGTTGAAATTTCTTTTATATGCTCTGGTTTAGTTTCACAACAGCCTCCTAAAATTTTTGCACCCTTTTCAACCATTCTTTTTGTAAATTTATAAAACTCTATTGCACTTAGATTTCTTGAACCAAGTGCAATGTTAGGATTTGTTCCGATTTCATTATGTTTTGCTGAATTAAAAGTTTGCACTGGAGTTGGTTCTTCAATGCCCCATAAATTTACCTTAAATCCGAAAGGAAGTTTTAAATCAGAAAAAAAATCAGATGTTCTATCAACTATTTCAGGAGATACACAAGCAAAAACTAGACCAATCCAATTGTTACATTTAAATTTTTCAATTATATTTTGAACACTTTCACCCGAAGGTAATTTGCAATTTTTTTTTAAATGTATGCCTACAACCACCTTTTTTCCAAGTTTTTCTACAATATTTGAAGCAATTTCGATTTCTCTACCACTGCTTACAACATCAAGATAAAAAAAATCAACATAGGGACTTATTATTTTAGCCTGCTCCTCAAAATCAGATTGAATTTCTGATGAACTTCTTTCATCTTCAACATAAGTATCACTTTGAGATGGCAATGAACCAGCTATCAATATATTTTGTTTAGAAATTTCTCTTGCTTTATTTGCCAATATACCTGCTTGTTCGTTTGCATATTGAAATTTATCTAAAACTTTATTTTGAATAAATCTAATTTTTCTTGCAGAAAAGTTATTTGTTACAATTATATCTGCGCCTGCGTTTATGTAGGACATATGTGCATCAATTACTAAATTATGAAATTCTCTCTCAATTAATGCGCTTGCAGACCATAGTGTACCTTTTGATATCAAACCTTTACTTAAAAGTTCCTGACCCATTCCTCCATCGAAAATTCTAATTTTTTCAAAATATTTAGTATCCATAAAATTATTTTTCTGGTCGTGTAGCAATATAAACACCTATTGATGCAATTAAAAAACCAATTATATCAATATAGTATAAATTTTCGTTTAAAAATAACCAAGCCATCAAAGCAGATACAGATGGTATTAAAAAGAAAAAAGAAGTGGTTTTACTTGCCGAATTTTCTCTTATCAAAAACATTAGAATTGTAAAAGCACCAAATGAGACTAGCAAAACTTGATGACTCATAGCAGCTATGAAAGTAAAAGAAAAATTAATTTGAAATTTTGTAAAAAAAACTATTATTAATATATGGAATAAACATCCTCCGAGGGCTTGATAGGTATTACTTGTTTCTAGCGGTAAATTATTTGAGATTTTTTTTTGCCAAATTGTTGCAGATGTAATTGATACAAGAGAAATTATAGTTGCTATCACTCCATCAAAAGGAATATTTTTCCCTATGTCAAAACCCAAGACTAATACAGCACCTAAAAATCCAAGTAATATTCCAATCCACTGATGATAGGATACATTCTCTTTAAGAATTGGACCTGCCAATATGTTTGTTAGAATAGGTTGTAATGTTACAATTAATGCAGCTATACCAGTTGGCATTCCAACAGAAACTGAATAAAAAACTCCTCCAAGATAAATTCCATGAAACAAAACTCCACTTACCAATGATTGAATTAAATTTGATTTAGAAACTACTAGACTAAAATTTTTATATATTGAAAAAATTAAAAAACCTAGAGATACAAAAAAAAATCTAAAAGCTAATGCTGAAAAAGGTTCACTATGATCAACAATCGGTTTTGTTGTGATAAAAGCAGATGACCACAAAACAATAAAAATCAAAGGAAAAATCTTTGTCATTTATAAAAAACTTATATTAAATAAAGATTTAGAACAATTTAAAGAGGATGTTTTGCTCTATTAAGTTTTAAGACCTAAGTGGGTATATTTTATATTTAAGTAATCTTTAATAGCCATAGAACCACCCTCTCGTCCATATCCGGTTTGTTTAATACCTCCAAATGGTGCTTCTGCTATTGCAACCGTTGGCGTGTTAACAGCCACACATCCAGTTTCCATTAATTCAGAGGCTTTATGTGCTTTTTCCATAGAGTTTGTATAAATATAACTACACAATCCTAAATCATTATTATTTGCTCTTTCAACAACTTCATCAAAAGACTTGAAAGATAGTATAGGAACTAGAGGTCCAAATGGTTCTGTTTTCATTATAGTAAAATTATCATCAACATCGTCAAAAACAGTTGGCTCGTAAAAATACCCTTTGTTGAAGCCTGATGGTCGTTTTCCACCAATCAAAACTTTAGCACCTTCTTTTTTTGTTATTTCAACAAGCTCTTCAATTTCGCCTAATCTTTTTAAAGTTGTTATAGGACCCAATTGAACATCTTGCTCCATACCATTTCCTATTTTTAATTTTTTAGTTTTTTCTATAAATTTGTTAACAAATTCATCTTTCTTACTTTCTTGAATGTAAAATCTATTTGGGGAAATACATACTTGTCCATTATTTCTAAATTTTGCGGCAATGGCCATGTCAGCAACTTTTTCAATATTACAATCTTCAAATACAATAAAAGGAGAGTGACCACTTAATTCCATTGTTACTCTTTGAACTTTATCAGCTGCTTTCTTAAGTATTAATTTTCCAACTCTGGTTGATCCTGTAATTGAAACTTTTTTTACAATATTGGACTCAAGCAATTGCTCAGAAATCGAGGGAGGATCACCAGACAATAAATTAACAACACCATCAGGAACACCACATTCTTTGCAGATGTCAACTAATTCCATAACTGTTCCAGGTGTTATTACATCTGGTTTACAAATTACCGAGCATCCTGCAGCTAAGGCAGTAGAAATTTTTCTAGACGCTAATATTAAAGGAAAGTTCCATGGTACTAGTGCAGCAACAACCCCAACAGGCTGGTAGTATACATGAACTCTAGTATCTGAAAATCTACTTTCAACAGTTTGTCCATATATTCTTTTTGTCTCCTCTGAATTCCATTCAAAAATATCGGCTGCACCACCTGCTTCACCAACCCCCTCCACCAATGGTTTTCCAACCTCTAAAGTCATCCACTTGGCTAAAATATCTTTTTTCTCTCTTATCTTATCAGCTATTCTCCTTAAAACTTTAGATCTTTCCCAAGGTGTAGTATTTTTCCATTTTTTGAAACCACTCTCAGATGAGAGTAGTGCCTTTTCAACGTCTTCACGGCAGGCTTTTGATGCATGGCCTAAAATTTCCTCTGTTGCAGGATTTATTACTTCGTAGGTCTCATTATTTTGAGACTTTTGCCATTTACCATCTATAAATTGTCCAAACTTTTCATACATAATTTGAATTTATTATTTTAAATAATTTTACTGACATTTAGCATTAATAAAACCTAATAACTAATATTTTATTTCTATTTCAACACAATATGTTTTATTTTGATTTGTGGGTAAATAAATATGAACACCAAATTTAATAAATTAATAATAATTAGTATTAGACATCAGTAAATGAACATAGGTTTTATAGGCACAGGTTTAATGGGAGCCCCTATGATCAAAAATTTATTAAAATCAAAACATCAAATAAGCATATTTAATAGAACTATAAGTAAAGCTAGAAAACTCAAGAGATATGGAGCTTATTTATCTTATAAAATTGATGAATTAGTAAAAGATAAAGAGATCATAATTACAATGCTTACAGATGACAAAGCAGTAAACAATATAATTAGAAGCAAAACATTTTTAAAAAATGTTTGCAAAGAAACAACAGTAATAGATATGAGTTCAACTAAACCAAGTACTGCATTAGATAATTATAAAACATTAAAAAAAAAGGGAGTTTATTTTTTAGATGCCCCAGTATCAGGAGGGACTAAAGGAGCTGAAAGTGCTAGCCTTGCTATTATGGTTGGAGGAGAAAAAAAAATATATAAAAAAAATTTAAAAGTTCTAAAAATGTTAGGGATTCCAAATTACGTAGGAAAACCATCATCTGGTCAGGCAGCAAAACTCGCAAATCAAATTATTGTAGGAATTACTATTGGCGCAGTATCAGAAGCAATAATATTTTCTAAAAAATTGGGCCTTAAACCAATTAATGTTTTAAAGGCTTTAAAAGGAGGATGGGCTGATAGTAAAATATTACAAACTCATGGATTACGAATGATAAAAGAAGATTTTAAGGCCAGAGGTAAAGTTGCATCGCAATTAAAGGACATGGAGAATATTTTAAATACAGCTAAAATGAATAAGATAAATCTTCCTCTCTCAATGATTATTAGAAATTTGTATAAAAAATTATCGAAAAAAGGCTATGACAATTTAGATCACAGCTACTTGTACAAAGAAATAAAAAATTACTTTTAAAAATTTACGAGGAAAATGAAACTTTTAAGAATTGGAAAAAAGAATTATGAAAAACCAGCCATCTTAAGCAATGATGGTAAAATAATAGACATTAGTTCATGCATTAAAGATTTCAATCCTGATAATTTAAATTTTGAAACAATCTCAAAATTACAGAGTATAGACTTATCTTCTTTGCCAGAACTGTCTTCAAGCGAGAGAATTGGTTCTTGTATTACAAACCCAGGAAAATTTATTGCCATAGGACTAAATTTTTCTGATCATGCTGCTGAGACAGGATCAAAACCTCCATCTGAGCCTATAGTATTTATGAAGGCAACAAGTTGTATAAACGGTCCAAACGACGATATAGAAATTACTAAAGATTCAAAAAAACTTGATTGGGAAGTTGAATTAGGAATTGTTATTGGAAAACATGCTAAACATATATCTGAAAAACAGTCTCAAGATCACATTTTAGGATATTGTTTAGTAAATGATGTGAGTGAAAGAGAATGGCAAATTGAAAAAAAAGGTCAATGGGTTAAAGGCAAATCACATGACACTTTTGGTCCAATTGGTCCATATTTAGTAACTAAAGATGAAATTTCGAACGCAAATAGTTTAAACATGTCTTTGGACGTAAATGGAGTCAGAATGCAGACTGGTAACACAAATACTATGATTTTTAATGTGGATGTAATAGTTTCTTATTTAAGTAAATTTATGTCTTTGTATCCAGGGGATATAATAACCACTGGAACCCCTCCAGGAGTAGGTATGGGAATGAAGCCACAAAAATTTTTAAAACCTAATGACAAACTTAGGTTATCAATAGATAATTTAGGAGAACAAAACTCCAAAGTTGTATTAATATAGCGCAAAACAATAAGTTTTTATGATCAAAAGAGATTTATATTATGAGAGAATTCCAACAAAATCACTTAGAGATGATGTAAGACTTCTTGGAAATATACTTGGAAATGTGATTAAAAAACAAGAGGGTCAAACATTTTTTAATCTTGTTGAAAAAATTAGAAAACTTTCAAAAGCAAATACAGCTAATATTAAACAACAAGATTCATATAAAAAAATTTCGAAAACATTAAGTCAAATTAATCCAAGTAATACTTATAAACTTACAAGAGCATTTTCTCATTTTATGAATTTTATAAATCTTGCGGAGTCTATTGATGCTTCAAGAACTTTAGATGAATTTGAGAATAATAAAGCTAAAGCAAACAAAAATATTTTTATAGAGGAAATTTTTGAGGAACTTTTTAAGGATAGAAAAATTTCATCTAATAAAATCTATAATACTGCAAAAAATTTAAACATTGGTATTGTTTTAACAGCACATCCTACAGAGGTAAAAAGACGAACACTCATACAAAAATATCACAATATTACAGAGCTTTTAGAACAAAGAGAATTGATGAAAAGTTTTCCATCAAAACAAAAAATTATAGATAGAAAATTATATGATGAAATTACAATTATATGGAATACGGATGACTTGAAAAGAACAAAACCTTCTCCATTTGATGAAGCAAGATGGGGACTTGCTATAATCGAGGATAGTTTGTGGGAAACTATTCCAAAGGTATACAGGAGATTAAACAACATTTTTGTTAAAAATATGGGCAAAAGTCTTCCAAAAAATTTTAATCCAATTGAATTTGGATCTTGGATGGGTGGAGATAGAGATGGTAACCCAAATGTAACTGCAGAAGTGACTAAAGAAGTAATTTTATTATCTCGATGGGAAGCAGCAAAATTATACGAAAAATCTTTAACAAAATTAATTAGATCTTATTCAATGGGAAAATGCTCAAAAGAAATTAAAAAAAAAACTGGAGAGTCATTTGAACCTTATAGGGTTTATTTACGTCCGCTCAGAGATAAAATGAGAATTACTCACAGATCCATAGAACAACATTTAGTTTACAATAAACCATTGAATGAACAAATATTGCTAAATTCACGAGAAGAAATTTTAAAACCACTAAGAGTGGTTAGAAAATCTTTGGAAGAAAACCAAAATGAAAATTTAGCAAGTGGTGAATTATTAGATTTAATGAGAAGAGCTAAATGTTTTGGAATAAATCTTGCTAGATTAGATATAAGACAAGAGTCATCCAGACACTCCCAATTAATTGCAGAATATATAAAAAGAAAATATCAACAAAACTATTATAAATGGAGCGAAAAGAAAAAAATTAAATTTTTAGCAAATCAAATTAAAAAAAAGAGAAATTTATTAACTAATTTTGAATTTAAAAATAAAGAAAATAAAGAAGTTTGGTCAACTTTCAAAACAATCTCTAAACAACCAGATGAATGCCTAGGAGCATATGTCATTTCAATGACTTCTTCTATTTCTGACATAGTAACTGTCTCATTTTTACAAAAAGAAGCGCAAATCAAAAATAAATTAAGAGTTGTTCCATTATTTGAAACTTTAGATGATCTAATAAACTCAAAAGCTATTATGAATTCACTGTTTCAGGAAAAATGGTACAGAAAATTGATAAATAACAAGCAAGAAGTGATGATTGGTTACTCAGATTCCAGTAAAGATGCTGGTAAAATATGTGCAAGTTGGCATCAATATAAAGCACAAGAAGAAATAGTTAAACTTGCAAAAAAATTTAAAATTGACGTAACTTTTTTTCATGGAAGAGGTGGCTCAGCTGGTAGAGGAGGTGGTCCAATACAAGCTACACTAAGGTCTCAACCTCCATACTCTGTTAATGGAAAAATAAGAATTACTGATCAGGGAGAAGTTATACAGCAAAAATACGGTTATGAGCCATTAGCTAAATATAACTTATGCAGTTATATAGGGGCTGTTACAGAGGCAACTCTTAATCCTCCACCTGCACCAAAAAAGAATTGGAGAGATTTAATTGAAAAAATGTCAGATATTTCAAAAAGCTCATATAGAAAAAATATTAATCAAAATTCTGATTTTATTAGGTATTTTAAAACAGTGACACCACATGTGTCTTTAGGTAAACTCTTAATTGGATCAAGACCATCTAAGAGAAAAAATGTAGACAACATAAAAAGCTTAAGAGCAATACCTTGGGTATTTGCGTGGACTCAAATAAGACTTATGTTACCAGCGTGGTTAGGTAGCGCAGAGGCATTAAGATATTCTTCAATTAAGAAATTTAAAAGTACTCTTTTAGATATGGAGAAAAATTGGCCATTTTTTAATTCAATGTTAGATATCCTAGACATGGTAATTTCAAAAGTTGATCCAGAAATATCAAAGGTTTATGAAAAATATTTAGCAGATCATAAACTTATAAGAATTGGTAAAAAATTAAGATACCAATTTGAAACAATAAAAAAATTAAATAAAAAAATAACTCCTAAAGAAATAATTAATGCCAGAAAACAATTTAGGAATATTATCGTTGCAAGAAATATTTACACAGAGGTGCTCAATGTCATTCAGCCAATTGTTATATCGAAGCTAAAAATAACCAAAGGTAAAGAAAATAAAAAGAATTTAAATGATGCATTGTTAACTTCGATAGCCGGTATTTCTGCAGCAATGAAAAATACTGGATAATGTTAGAACTTTTTATTGCATTAAGTGCAGGTTTGATCAGTTTTTTATCACCGTGTGTTTTACCTTTGATACCAGGCTATGTATCCTATATTTCTGGTAGCTCCTTAAATGAACTTTTGGAAAGTAAGAAAACAAACATTTTTCCAATAATTCTATTTTCATTAGGTTTCTCAATTGTATTTATCAGTTTTGGAGCAACTGCTACATTTCTGGGATCATTAGTTTTAGACTACTCTTATGAATTAAGAATTATTGCAGGAATATTTATTATAATTTTCTCTCTTCAGATAATTGGATTAATTAATATTAAATTTTTAAACTATGAAAAAAGAGTGCATTCAAATATCACACCAAGTAATTTTGGATCTATTTTAATTGGTATGGCTTTTGGTTTTGGATGGACACCATGCATAGGTCCAATACTTGGATCTATCTTGGCTTTAGCTGCAGTTGAAGATAGTATCAACAAAGGAGTATTATTATTACTTTTTTATTCACTTGGTTTAGCAATACCCTTCGTTTTATCTGGATATCTTATTCAAAGATTTATGATTTTTTCAAAAAATTTAAAAAATAAGATGCAACTTATTTCCAAAATTGGTGGTGGACTTTTGCTAATTACAGGAATATTGATGATAACCAACCAATTACAGGCATTAGGTTATTATATTTTAGAGTATATCCCTGTACTTGGAAATTTTGGATAATTAATGAGAAAAATTTATCAGATTGATTGTAGCGCTAGAAAAGAAGGGTCAACATCAAGAAAATTGGCTCAAAAATTACTTCAAAAAATTAAAAAAAAAGATGATCAATTAATCTATAGAGATTTAGATGATGAAATGCTTTTTATTTCGGGTTTAACAGAGTCGGGGATGAAAATTCCAGTTGAACAACAAACAGAAGATCATAAAAAAATGTTCGAACTTTCTGATAAATTAGTTATTGAATTAAAAGAAAGCGATATAATTATTATATCTGTACCAATATATAATTTTGGTCCACCTGCAACGTTAAAAGCTTGGGCTGATCTTGCAGCAAGAGTTAAACTTACTTTTAAATATTCCGAAGACGGTGATAGAATTGGTTTACTTGAGGATAAACAAGTTTATCTAGTAATCACTTCTGGGGGAACCAAAATACAAGGTGATGAAGATTATTTAACACCCTGGTTAATTCATATGTTGAATTTTTTTGGTATTAAAAATATTAAAATCATTGCTGCTGATCAAATGGCATTGGATTATGAAAAATCCATCAAGCAGGCTGAAAATAAAATAGAGGAATTATTTAAAGATTAAATTTCCTTCTCAAATGTAACAACTTACCTTCTGTGCTATCAAAGTCTAAATAACACCCTTGTAAAAATCTATTACCCTCATTTGGATCGAAAGACGTTCTTCCATGAAGTAATCTATGATTATCCATCATCATTAAATCTCCAGGCATTAATCTAAATTCAATCCTATACTCATCAGAATTATATAAGTCTGATAAACATTTTCTTGCATTGTAATAAATTTCAAGTTTCTCTCTTTTCATTTGAGGCACATAATCCAATCTTGGACTAAATCTAACATTTTGAAAATTCCCTTTTTCATCTAAATGTATTAATTCAGCCCAACTTTCTAAAATTGTATCTTTATCTGAAAATTTAAATCTGACTTTAGTACTCGTTAAAATATTATAATAGTCTTGATTTAACTTTTTTAGATCTTCTGTAACTGTAAATCCATCAACTAAAGTTGAATGACCTCCTTTAACTTCATTTTCAATACAATGAAGAATTTGTATGCATGGAGGAAAAGGATTTCTGTAAGGATTATCTGTATGAGGAGATAAACTTAGCGCTGTATATGCTAAATCATTTGGATTAGGTTTTGATTTTACATTGAAATATTCACCAAAATTAGTTCTTTTAACACTGCCTATCATATTTCCAAATTTCACAAGAAAATTGTTATTTGTTGGTACATCTTGAATAACAACAAAGCCATATTTGTAAAAATTTATCAGTAAATTTAGCATTTCATTACTATCAGCAAATTTATCTGAAAATTTGAAATTTTTTATATTTTTGAAATCAGATTTCCATTTTACTTTTTCAATATCTATTATTTCGTTTGAATTTAAACTAAGTTCATCTGACAATTTTTTAATTTCAAATTTTGAGTCTACACCATCATTAAATTTTACTTTTAAAAACTCTCCATTTATTTCTGCATTTACAATTTCAACTGTTTGCTTCATTGAAGATGGATCAAACAATCGTTGCTGAGTACCCTCATCTAGATACTCTTTCTCACTGACACGTTCTCTTAACCAAAAGGGGTGAATTTCTTCTTTGTTTGATCCTATGAATGAGAATATTTTGTTTGAACTTACTTCAAATTTCATAACTTATTAAACATTCCTTCAAAAACTCTTCTTTTTCAAGTTAAATTCGTTTGTATTATTAAAATATTTTATTAATACGTGGTGCAATGAACAAAAACTTTAATTATAAAATTTACTTTAATTTTCTTAATCTTTTAGCAAAACAACTTACAAAATATTATTATTCGAAATTAGATAAACCTTTTAAGATAAGTAATAAATTAAAAGGAAAAGGCTATGATCCAGTAACAACCTCAGACAAAGCTTTCGAACGATTCATTAGAAAGAAAATTTTAGATCGATTTCCAGGTCACCAAATCATGGGGGAGGAGTATGGATTCAAGAAAACAAAAAGTGATTTTTCATGGGTAATCGATCCAATTGATGGAACGAGATCTTTCGTTACCGGTAATCCAACTTGGAGTAATTTAATATCATTAAATTATAAAGGAACTCCTATGGTAGGACTCGCAAATTTTCCTAAACTTAAAAAGTATTATCTTAACAAAGATGAAAAAAACTCATATTTATTTGAAAATGGAAAAAAAATTAAATTAAATGTTAATTCAAAAGTTTCTTTAAAAAATGCAAAGATTGCAGCAGCATTCCATGGGTATTTATCTTTTAATAAACAAAAAAAAATTCAAAAATTTATTAAGATAGTTAATTTTCCGTGTTTTGATGCATTAACTTACGCACAATTAGCAGAAGGAAGATTAGATGTTGTAGTTCAATGCGCAAATAAAATCTGGGACGTTCACGCAATCATACCCATTATAAATGCTGCAGGAGGAATACTTACCACATGGAAAAATGAAAATGGTAAACTTGCTGGAAATATTTTAGCATCAAGTAATAAATTAAATCATAAAAAAATTCTAAAATTGCTTAAGCCAGCAACATGAAAAATATAATTGTTCTTCAACACATTAAAATAGAAGACCCAGGATACATTAAAGATTTAATGATAAGCGATGGAATAAATTTAACAACTATAGAATTAGATGAAGGCGAAAAAATTCCAAAAGATCTTGATAGATTTGATGCTATGTTTTGTATGGGTGGGCCTATGGATACATGGATGGAAAACGAATACCCTTGGCTTATTGAAGAAAAAAAAAAAATCAAAGAATTTGTTATAGATTTAAAAAAACCTTATTTAGGTTTTTGTTTAGGTTGCCAATTGCTAGGCGAAGTCATTGGAGGCAAAGTTGTAAAATCATCAAAACCTGAAATTGGTATGTTAGATATTGATTTTTTAGAAAATAAAAAAAAAGATCAGTTGTTCAGTACGTTCCCTGATAAAATTAAATCACTACAGTGGCACTCGTATGAAGTTCAAAATTTAGAAAATATAAAATCTGTCACTCTAATAGCTTCATCACCTAAAACAAAATATCAAATTTTTAAATTTCAGGAGCATGCTTATGGGATACAATTTCATATTGAAATCAAAGATACTACAGTAAGTGATTGGGGGTGTGTGCCCGAGTATAAATCTGCTCTTGAAAGTCAGTTAGGAAAAGGTGCGCTTGCAAAATTTGATAATGATGCAAAAATCAATATGTCTTCAATGAATAAATATTCAACAATTCTGTATGATAATTTTAAGAAATTAGTCTGATAATTAACTTTTTTTTAATCCATTATTGAGCTAGATTTTTGATAATAATTTTTAGGAGGGGAAATGAAAACTTTCAAGTTTTTTAAGATTTTATTGACTTTTTTATTTGTTTTTGTCTCAACACAATCGTTCGCAAAAACAATTAAATGGTCAATGCAAGGTGATAGTTTAACACTTGATCCACATGCTCAAAATGAAGGACCAACGACACAGGTTTCAAGACAAGTTTATGAGGCTTTAGTTACAAGAGGCTTAGATATGACTATCGAACCTCAGTTGGCAACCAAGTGGAGCACAACAGATCCAAACACTTGGATTTTTAAATTAAGAGAGGATGTAAAATTTTCTGATGGTTCTAAAATGACATCAAGAGATGTTGTTTTTAGTATTTTAAGAGCAAAACAAAGAACATCAGATTTCAAAGAGTATATAAGTACAGTGTCAGGAGTAGAAGCAATCGATGACTACACTGTAAAAGTAACTACAAGCAAACCAAATCCTATACTTTTAAATCAACTTTCTAACATTTTTGTAATGTCTAGAGATTGGAGTGAAAAGAATTTTGCGGTTACAGCTCAAAACTGGGATGCTGGACAAGAAACTTTTTCAGCCACTAATGCAATGGGTACAGGTCCTTTCAAAATCACTCTAAGAGAGCCAAATACAAAAACAGTGTTTAAAAGAAACAAACATTGGTGGGGTGATATGAAAGATAACAAGGTAACTGAAATTCATTTACTACCAATTAAAAATGCAGCTACCAGAGTTGCAGCACTTTTATCAGGTGAAGTAGATTTAGTTACAGATGCTCCAGTTCAAGACTTAGCAAGAATTAGTAGCTCATCAGCTCACAAAGTAAACAGTACTGCACAAATGCGTACAATATTTTTAGGTATGGACCAAGCTGCAGATAAACTGAGAACAGGAAATACTGGTGATAATCCTTTTAAGAAAAAAGAAGTGAGACAAGCTCTGTATCAAGCAATTGACATTGAAGCAATTAAGAAGAAAGTAATGAGAGGCTTAAGCGAACCAGCAGGTATTATTACTTTTCCTGGTGTTAATGGCTATACTAAAGAACTTGACGCAAGATTACCATACGATGTTGATGCTGCAAAAAAACTTTTAGCAGATGCAGGTTATCCAAATGGTTTCGATGTTGAATTAAGATGTCCAAATGACAGATACGTTAATGACGAAGCAATTTGTACTGCAGTTGTAGGTATGCTTGGAAAAATTGGAGTTAATGTAAGCTTATTTGCACAAACAAAATCAAAACATTTCAAAGAGCTTAAAGACAATCAAGGTGATTTTTACATGCTTGGATGGGGTGTTCCTACATTAGATAGTCACTATGTATTTCACTACTTATATGAGTCTGGTGCTAGCTGGAATAAGGTAAATTTCAGCAACTCTGAGGTAGACGCAGCTATTAGAGTCATGGAAGGTGAAGTAGATTTAGATAAAAGAAATGAAGCTATTGCAAAAGCTTGGAAAATTGTAAAAGATGATATTTCTTATTTACCTCTACATCATCAAGTTATTTCTTGGGCATCAAAAAGTAATGTTGATGTTCCAATAAGACCGAATAACGAACCGTTATTCCGTTTTGCTAGTTTTAATTAACTAAATTTTTTACAGGCCCTTTAAATAAAGGGCCTGTAACTTCTAAACTTTCTTAAATTGATAAATTATTTCTTCAAACGTCTGTTTCAATCTGCACTAGTAATGCTAGTTGTTGCTTTAGTCTCTTTTTCTCTTTTTAATTTTGTTGGCGACCCAATTAATAATATGGTTGGAGAAGAAACCTCAGATGAAGAAAGAGAGGAATTAAGAGAAAGTCTAGGCTTAAATGATGGTATTTATGTTCAATTTTCTAGGTTTATAGTAAATGCCTCAAAAGGAGAATTTGGTATTTCATACCAATTAAGAAGACCAGTTTCTGATTTAATTATTGAGAGGTTACCAGCAACAATTGAATTAGTAGTTGTTTCAGCTTTAATAGCTTTAATCTCGGGAACCTTGCTTGGTGTGTACACAGGAATTAATAGAAAGGGATTTTTTAGTGACATTATTTTAGCAATTTCACTATTGGGAGTTTCACTCCCCACATTTGTAATTGGTATACTTTTTATTTATTTGTTTGCTGTTATTTTAGGAATACTACCATCATTTGGAAGAGGTGAGGTGGTAGATCTAGGTTTTTGGTCTACAGGATTTTTAACAGTCTCCGGATTAAAAGCGATAATTCTTCCATCTGTAACTTTAAGCTTATTTCAAATGACTTATATCATTCGTTTGGTTCGTGCAGAAATGATGGAAATACTTCAGACTGATTATATAAAATTTGCAAGAGCCAGAGGTATTAATGAAAAAAGTATTTATTATAAACATGCTTTAAAAAATGGATTAATCCCAGTCATTACTATTGCAGGGATTAATATTGGAACTTTAATTGCATTTTCTATTATTACTGAAACAGTTTTCCAATGGCCAGGTATGGGTTTCCTATTTATTCAGGCAGTACAGTTTGTTGATATACCAATAATGTCTGCATATTTAGTTTTTATAGCATTCGTGTTTGTAATGATAAATTTTATAGTTGATATTTTATATTATTTTATTGATCCAAGAATAAGGGTGAAAGGGGATAACGTTAGTGGATAATAAAATACAAACTACATGGGAAAGAATTAAAGATAGTGATATTTATTTTAGTTTTATTAAGTCACCTACAGCAATAATATCATCAATAATTTTATTTATTATTTTTTTCTGTTCATTTTTTGTAGAATTTTTATCTCCTTATGATCCTTTTGATCCATCTTCATTATCTTTAATGGAAGCATTCACCCCACCTTCTTGGACAGAAGAAGGAGTGGCTAAATTTATTTTAGGTACCGATGGACAAGGAAGAGACATGTTATCAACTATACTATATGGATCTAGAATTTCATTAATTGTTGGATTTTCAGCAATTATATTTAGTTTAGTTTTAGGTGTGTTTTTAGGTTTAACAGCAGGATATTTTGGAGGCAAGTATGAAATGATTGTAATGAGATTAACAGATGTACAGCTTACAGTTCCAAGTATTTTGATGGCACTCCTTGTAGACGGTATAGCTAGAGGAATTATTTCTAGAGAACTTCATGATGAGATGGCAATTTATGTTTTAATATTTGCAATTGGAATTTCAGAGTGGCCTCAGTTTGCAAGAGTATCAAGAGCTGCAACACTAGTTGAAAAAAATAAGGACTATGTTTCAGCATCTACAATAATAGGTGTTTCTAACATTATAATTATGTTCAAACATATTTTACCAAATATAATGAGACCAGTATTGGTCA
This sequence comes from Candidatus Pelagibacter sp. RS40, assembly GCF_002101295.1. Taxonomy (NCBI): domain Bacteria; kingdom Pseudomonadati; phylum Pseudomonadota; class Alphaproteobacteria; order Candidatus Pelagibacterales; family Candidatus Pelagibacteraceae; genus Candidatus Pelagibacter; species Candidatus Pelagibacter sp. RS40. The sequence continues at coordinate 167,343 of NZ_CP020778.1, read as the reverse complement.
TAGGCACAATAGGTTTGGCACTTGCTATAATTGCTGAATCAACTTTAAGTTTTTTGGGTGTAGGTGTTCCACCAACAACACCTTCATTGGGCACACTAATACGACTAGGCAATGACTTTTTGTTTTCAGGAGAATGGTGGATAACATTTTTTCCCGCTATCTTTTTGGTAATATTAGCTTTTTCAATAAATTTGTTAGGGGATTGGATGAGAGATACTCTAAATCCAAGATTAAAAAAATGAGTTTTTTAAAAATACAGAACCTATCAGTAGACTATAAAATGAGAAGAGAGACCGTGTATGCAGCAAAAAATGTAAATATAGATGTAAATAAAGGAGAAATTCTAGGTTTAGTTGGAGAGTCTGGATCAGGTAAAAGTACCATAGGTAACGCAATCATTAATCTTATTGATGAGCCAGGGAGAGTTTCAAATGGGTCTATTATTCTTGGTGATATAAATATTCATCAAGATAATCAAAATTTTACAAATTTTAGAGGAAAAAAAATTGGATTAATATTTCAAGATCCTCAAACCTCGTTAAATCCAATAATAACAATTGGAGAACAACTCATTGAAACTATTCAAACTCATATAAAGTTAAGTAACGAGGATGCAAAAAATAAAGCAATTAAGTTATTAAAAGAAGTAGGAATTCAAGATGCGGAAAAAAGATTTAATAATTACCCACATCAGTTTTCTGGAGGTATGAGACAAAGAGTTGTTATATCTCTTGCACTTTGTTGTGAGCCTGAACTTCTTATAGCTGACGAACCTACCACAGCTCTAGATGTATCTATACAATCTCAAATTTTAGAATTGATAAAGAATTTAACTAAAAATCGAAATCTAGCAGTTATACTTATTACACATGACATGGGTGTAATTGCCGAAACAACAGATCGAGTAGCTGTGATGAAAAATGGCGAACTTGTAGAAATTGGGGAGACAAAGAAAATCTTAACTAATCCAAAACAATCATATACAAAGAGCTTAGTAAGTTCAGTTCCTCCAACAAATAAAAAAATATCTAGATTTATTATACTAGATAAAGAAAATCAAAATAATCAAGAAGCAAATCTTAAAATCTTAAATAGGTGGACTAAAAGAACTATTCAAAATAAAAATTTAGTAAGTGTTCAAAATCTTTTAAAAACTTTTGACGATAATTTCTTCACAGAAAATTCGAAAAATAGTGTAATGGCTGTAAACGATGTTTCTTTTAATATTAAAGAGGGAGAAATATTTGGTTTGGTTGGGGAAAGTGGAAGTGGAAAATCAACAATAGCAAAAATGATTGTTAACTTATTCAAACCAACTTCTGGAGAGATATATTTTGATGAAAATTGTATTACCAAAATTAAAAATAATCGTGAAATGCTTCAATTCAGAAAACAAATACAAATGATTTTTCAAGATCCTTATTCCTCTTTAAATAGTAGATTAAAAGTCAAAGATATAATTGCTGAACCTATACTTCTCCATAATCCAAAAATTTCTAAACTAGATTTAAAAAACTATATTTATGATTTATTAGACTCTGTAGAACTAATTCAAAGTTCAGCAGAAAGATACCCACATGAATTTTCTGGTGGTCAAAGACAAAGAATATCAATTGCAAGAGCTCTAGCCACTCAACCTAGATTACTAGTATGTGATGAACCAACTTCTGCATTAGATGTAAGTATTCAAGCACAAATATTAAATTTACTTAAGGATCTACAAGAACAACTTAATCTTACAATATTATTCATTAGTCATGATTTACCAGTTGTTAGACAAATGTGTGATAGGATAGGTGTTTTGAAAGATGGAAAATTATGTGAAATTTCAAATACAGAGGAATTATTTGAAAAGCCTAAACATGAATATACAAAAGAACTATTAAGACTAATGCCAAAAATTGAGACTATTTATAACTAAGGAGGAGATATGGCGATATTTAATATGATTGAAGAAAACGAAGCTACTGGAAAAGTAAAAGAGATATTTGAAGAAATTAAACAAAAAAGAAACATAAAGTCAGTGAACAATTTTTGGAAAATGTTAGCTAATGAGCCAGAAACTTTAGAGAGAACTTGGAATTCATTGCAGCAAGTAATGAAAAAAGGTGCTTTAGATGAGATGACAAAAGAATTAATTTATATTGCTGTTTCAATTACAAATAGCTGCGAGTATTGCATAAAATCTCATAGTTCTGCTGCAATTAAAAAAGGAGCATCAAAAGATATGCTTGCTGAACTTAACGCGGTAGTTGGAATGGCAAATGAAACAAATAAATTGGTTGAGTCATACCAAGTTAAAGTAGACGAAATTTATGAATGATAGAGCTCAAGCAATCCTAGATTTCTGGTTTGATGACCTAATAGTTGAGAAAAGATTTAAAAAAGATGAAAAATTTGATCAGTTAATTAGAGAAAAATTTGGAGAAGATCATAATAAAGCTACTTCAAATGAATATGATTATTGGCAAGATGAGCCGTTAACTTGTTTAGCTTTAATTATTTTATTGGATCAGTTTTCGAGAAACCTTTATCGAAATGATAAAAAGTCTTTTGAATATGATTTTAAAGCAAGATTGATTGTAAACGATGCTGTTTATAATGGATATCTTGATCAAATGGATGAATATCAAAGATTTTTTATGTTACTTCCATATATTCATAGTGAAGAAATTATCGATCACGATAGAGCATACAAGTTATTAACAAATTATCTAACAAATCATCCAAATTTTTTAGAAATTAAAAAATTTTGGAAAGATCATACAGCGGTAATTAAAAGATTTCATAGATATCCTCACAGAAATAAATTGTTAGGAAGAAGATCTACAGCTGAAGAAATTGAGTTTTTAGATCAACCCAATTCTTCATGGTAACTATTCTGTGTTACCTAATAGATTTACAATTAAAACACCAGTAATTATTAATAATAAACCAATGATAGTTGTAAAATTTGGAATTTGATTAAATTTTAAAACTCCTACTACACTTGTTGCTATAATACACAATCCTGCAAATGATGCATAAGTAACTCCAACAGAAATTGATTTCATTACAAGTGAAAGTGTAAACATACAGCCAACAATTGTAATTGCAGTTAAAATACTTGGAATTAATATAGTAAAACCTTGAGCACTTTTTGCAAAAGCATTGGAAGCTGTTCCTAAAATTACAGCTACAATTAAATATACATATGCATTTAAATTACTCATTATTTTTTGACCAATTTATTGCATCTTCCATTCTATCATCTCCCCAAAAAATTTCGTTACCCACAACAAAAGAAGGACTTCCGAATATTTTATATGATCTTGCACTTTCAGTGTTTTCTAAATATTGTTTTTCTATTTCTTGAGAATTTGCATTATTTACAATTTTTTCTTTATCCAAACTAAGCTCATGACATATCTCAGAAATATTTGGTTCTGTAGCCGGTTCTTTTCCATCTTGGAACCATCTCTTGTAAGTCAATCTTACATAATCAATTCCCCAGCCTTCCTTTAATCCTAATATTGCAAGTTTATTTGCTAAATCAAATTCACTTAATGGGTAAGGCACAGGAGTTTGTGCAAAAAAACCATAACCTTTAGCTCTTCTCTCTATATCTCTCCACATATAATCAACCTTATTCTGTTTATCTTTTGGAAAAGGTATATTGTTCATTTCCTTCATTATTGCTCTCACACTAAATGGAACCCAATTAAATTTTACATTAAATTTCTTTTCAATATCTAATATTCTAGTAACTGTTAGATAAGTATAAGTGCTTCCAATTGAAAAATAAAAATCAACTTTATTCATTACTTATATTAACCTATTATTTAGTGATTTTATCTACAATTTTTTTAACTATAGGAGCAACAATTGAGGTTGCTATCATTGCAACTGGAAAACTCACAGACCATGCAGTTATAAATCTTTTAAAATAATCTTTATCAAAGCCAGTATTAATATAGGTTATTAGGAGAGTCATCATGAAACTCATCCCACATCCCATTAAAACTATAAATAATAGGTTTGAGTATTTTTTTGAAAACAAAATTTAAATTTTAAATTTAAAATATTTTATTTATTCATCGGGGTTGCACCAGTTTCAAGTGCAAACACTTTGCCATCCTTAAATTTAAAAACAGCCATTACTGCTTCTTTATTTCCATCATTAAATGTAACAAATGCGTGTTCAACACCAATTTCATCATTTTCATAAATAACTCTAACTTTATCTCTATTGATATCTCCACTCATTGCCCATTTTACTACATCGTCTTTTTTTAAAACAGTTCCTGATTTATGCATCGTAAAAGTATAATCGTCATGAATTATATCTCTTAATGCTGCCTCATCTTTACTCTCCATGGCTTTATTATATTTAGCTAGAATTGACATTTTTATTCTCCTTTTATTATTATTCCATTTGATATTGCATTATCTAAACGGATTTTCTTTATTGGTTTGTATTCCTCTGAGTTATACCATTCCTGAGCTTTCTCATAACTAGGAAACTTTATCACAATAGTTCTTGGGTGTTCCCAATTACCCTCTATTAGTTCAAATTCTCCACCTCTTACAATATATTCTGCTCCAAATTTCTCTGCGACTGGTTTTACTTTTTCAATATATTCTTTATAATTTTCTGGGTTTGTAATTTTAATATTAAAAATTACGTAACCACTCATTATCTGAAATTTTAATATAAAGTTTGAACAACCTTCTCAACACGTTCTTTGCCATTTGGTATGGTTTTTTCCAAAAAAGCATGGCAATCGTCGGTTAATTCTTTGCTGTACTTTGAACCATAATGTTTATCTACAGCTTTGTTAACTCTTTCATCCCAATCTGCTTCAGTAATTCCAGTTTCCATTGCATATGTTTTCCAAACTTTAACTGATGAAATTGATTTTTCTTTCATGCTATATTCAAAAGTTTCTCCCGATGGTAAAAAATAGTTAGCCATATATATTCCAACACAATCTAAGGCTTTCTCAGTATCTTTCTTACTTAAAACTTCAGCATAAGTATTGTTGACTACTGTAAAACTAAAAAATATAAAAATGTATTTTTTAATTGATTTCATAATTACACTTAAAGATTTACTTTAGATAACTCATATAACTGAGCATTCTCTACACATTCTGCATATATAGCTTTAGCTGTAGGATTTTTTCCAGTTACAAAATCTTTCATTCCAACTTCATTATGAACAGAAACTTTAAATAGCATTCCACTTTTATCTGGTATCATAGCTCCAACAGTTTTTTCTGGATAAGCAACACTTTTTCTAACTCCCATACCTTCATCTGATTGCATCCATCCCATGAAAGTTTCTAATTTACCTTCTTTAATTTTTAAATGTACTAACATTTCTTTTTCCATTTTTTCCCTTTGTTAAATTTTCTATTTTTTCATTGCATTAAACATTGAAAGCGTATCATCAAACGTCATCATAGTTAGCATTTTTCCATTTTCACCAATTTCAAAATAATGACCAAACATAGTATCCATGCCATCTGCGGTTGCCTTAGCTCTAACAAATACTTTGTTACCTTCACCTATCATATCAATAGGAGTTAGATGAAAATTAGACCAGAGTGCAGGTATTTTACCCATTGCAGCCATCATCGCTTGAGGTCCTTTGTGAACTCCTGATAAAGGGTGTACACCTTCTTTTCCTGGAAATGTCCAAGTTGTGTTTTCATCAACCATTTCCTTAAAAAAAGTTTCCATGTCACCTTTATTAAAAAGATCATAACCCATTTTTGTCCTTTCTTTTGCGTCCATTTTATTATCCTTTCATTGTTAATTTAAAATTAAAAAGTGTATTCACCACTCATCTGATTCATTGAGTGAGCCATTCCAGCTTTGCCTTTAAGATTTTGTCTACTTGAAAATCCAGTACCTGAAATATTTGCATATTTTCCAGTTCCACCAATAATAATGAAATTTCCAGAACCTCCAACTCCTCCAGTTCCTTTGCCTTTATAATTTATGAACACTTTTTCCCCATCACTCAGATAAAATGTGCACATTCCAGTTTCATCATCAAACTTACCTGAAGTCAAAGTAAGTCCTCCAATGCAATGCATAGTAGATTTATCAAATATACTTCCATCTTCTTTGTCAGAAAGTCCAGCGTTACCGTCATATGTTATACTCATATTGCCATTACCAGCATCCATAACATTTACTTCCCATGAACCCATACCGCTAGCATTAAACTTTCCTGTCTCTGCAAATGAGTATGTATTAAATAATGTAAACACACATAAGATTAATAATTTTTTCATATTTTTTTCCTTTTAAGGTAGATGTTATTTAAATTTAGACCTTTAAGGTAATAGTTTTACAACAATTCAGATATGTGGTTTTTAGATCCAACTGGGAGTAGGGAGACCTTTTTCTTGTAAAAATTTTTTATTAAACATCTTTGAGTTGTATTTATCTGATTTGTCGCAGAGAATTGTTACAATAGTTTTTCCTGGACCAATTAATTTACCAAGTCTAATTGCTCCAGCAATATTTACACCACAACTAGTGCCTAAGCTTAATCCCTCTTCTTTAATTAAATTGTAAAGCAAAGGCAAAGACTCGTGGTCATCAATTGAAAATGCTCCATCTATTTTTGCTTCAGCAAAATTTGCTGTTACTCTACTGGAGCCAATACCTTCAGTTATTGAACCACCTTCAGATTTTAATTCACCATTTTCAATGAAATTGTATAAGGCAGAACCTGCTGGATCTGACAAGTAAATTTTAACATCTTTGTTTTTTTCTTTCAAAAAACTACTTATACCTCCAATCGTTCCACCCGTACCTGATGCACATACAAATCCATCTACCTTTCCTTCTGTTTGATCCCATATTTCAGGTCCAGTTGTTTCATAATGACCCTTAGCATTTGCAGTATTGTCAAATTGGTTTGCCCAGACTACTCCGTAATTATTTGAATTTTTTAATTCTTCTGCAAGTCTACCTGCAACTTTTACATAATTGCCATCATCACTATAAGGTTTTGGTGGTACTAACCTTAAATCTGCACCGATGTTAATTAAAGTATCTTTTTTTTCTTGTGTTTGATTATCGTTCATTACAATTGTTGTTTTATAACCTAAAGAATTTCCTAGAAGACATAAACCTATACCAGTATTACCTGCTGTTCCTTCAACAATCATTCCACCTTTTGAAATTAATTTTTTTTCTTCAGCATCTTTTATAAGTGCCAAAGCCGCTCTGTCTTTTACAGATCCTCCTGGGTTTAAATATTCAGCTTTTCCATAAATATTACATCCAGTTATCTCTGAGGCTGCTTTTAATTTTATTAAGGGGGTATTACCAATTGACTGTAAAAAATTATCTTTGATATTAACCATTGTTATTTTCTGAATTGTCATTTTCTACAGCATAAGGTTTAAATTCCGCTGTAGCAGTTCCAACATTCTTTGCTGGTATTCCTATCATCACAGCATTCTCCTCAACATTTTTTGTTACAACAGCATTTGCTCCAATTTTTGAATTTTTTCCAACTACTACAGGACCTAATATTTGTGCGCCAGATCCAACAACTACATTATCCATTAAGGTAGGATGCCTTTTTATATTTCTTTGATTATTAGAATTAATACTTGGAGATATACCTCCTAAAGTTACCATATGATATATTGTGACATTATCACCAATTTCAGATGTTTCACCTATTACAACTCCCATCCCATGATCTATAAATAAATTTTTACCAATTTTTGCACCAGGATGAATTTCAATACCGGTTAGGAATCTTGAAAACTGGGAAATAATTCTCGCAATTAAATCAAATTTAGCTACTGAAAAAAAATGAGCCAATCTATGAAAAAATACTGCTTTAACACCTGGATAAGTCAATATTAAACTTAATTTGGATTTCGCAGCTGGATCTCGATCAATAATTGATTGTAAAAACTCACTCATAAGTATTTCTATATAGTTATTAAAAATTGAATTTAAAGTTGATCAATCTCTTAAAAGTTTGCTTCATAAAACAATTTTACATATAATAATTTTATAATAAGGAGAGAAACAATGTTAAAAATAAACAGTATGTGTCCTGATTTTCAGGCTAAAACTACAGAGGGAGACATCTCTTTTCACGAATGGTTAGGTGACAGCTGGGGTGTATTATTTTCACATCCAAAAGATTTTACGCCAGTATGTACTACAGAACTTGGAGCTCTAGGTTTAATGAAAGATGAGTTCGACAAAAGAAACGTGAAAGTAATAGGTCTTAGTGTAGACGGAGTTGATGACCATAACAAGTGGTTAGAAGACATAAAAGATGTGTCAGGTTCAAAACCAAACTATCCAATAATTGCTGACGAGGATCTTAAAGTTGCTAAATTATTTAATATGTTGGAAGGTGATGCAGGAACAACATCAATGGGCAGAACTGCTGTTGATAACGAGACAGTTAGAACTATTTTTGTAATAAGACCTGATAAAAGAATTGGTTTATATCTTACTTACCCGATGGCAACAGGAAGAAACTTTTTGGAAATATTGAGAGCAATAGATTCAATGCAATTAACAGCAAAACATAAAGTAGCTACTCCTGCTAATTGGAAAAAAGGTGAAGATGTAGTTATTTTACCAGCTGTTAAAGATGAGGAAGCGAAAAAAATATATCCAAATGGATGGGAGACGGTAAAACCATATTTAAGAAAGGTTCCAGATCCTTCTAAATAATTTGGATAAGAATATATTAAACCAACAATCTCAGCATTGGGAGACTAATTTCTCAAATAAGCCTGAGATGTTTGGTTTAGATCACAGTTACTCAGCAGAAAAAACTCTTTCCGTTTTAAAAGAAAACAATTTATCAAATATCGTTGAACTCGGAGCAGGATTAGGAAGAGACACAATATTTTTTGGTAAAAATTCAATTAATGTTACTGCACTTGATTATAGTAAAAAAGGCATATCAATTATTGATAAAAAAATTAACGACCAAAATTTGAATTCTTCAATTCGTACATTGAAGTTCGATGTAAGAAAAAAATTACCATTTAAAGACAATTCAATAGAAGCTTGTTATTCTCACATGCTATATTGTATGGCATTAACGAATTTAGAGTTAATAAATTTAAACAATGAAGTAAAAAGAATACTTAAACCTGGAGGTTTAAATATTTATACCGTTAGAAACACTGAAGATGGGGATTTTAAAAAAGGTGCTCATAGAGGAGAAGATTTATACGAAATAGATGGATTTATTATACATTTTTTTTCTAAGGATAAAATAAATAGTCTTTTAGATGGTTTTGAAAATTTGTTTATTGAAAAATTTGATGAGGGAAAGTTTCCTAGAAAGTTATATTTAGTTTGTAATAAAAAAATTTAGTTATTTTTGTATTTTCTCATACATACTTGGGCCAATAAAAGATTTGGATCAATAAACAACTTAGAATCTTTTGCTTTCTTAAAAGATTTATATGCAAATAATGCTATGGGAAGTTCTGTACAACCTAATATAATTTTTTTACATTTTTTTTTTATTAGTTGATTAACAGCTGGTCTTAATGCTTTCTCCGCCTCTTTCACTTTTCCCATTTTTACATATTTAATAGATTTGTTTACAGAGCTTGTTTGTAAATTTTTAGTTGGACTTATAAAATCATATTTTTTATCAAAATATTGATGGTAAACTTTTGTTTTCAATGTTGCTTCAGTACAAAGAATTCCAATTTTCGTATTTTTTTTACAAGTTTTTTTTGTATAATTAAAAACTTCCTTTGGCATACTTAATAAGGGAATTTTAATTTTTTTTTGAATATCTTGATGCCAATAATGTGCAGTGTTACAAGGCATAACAATAAATTTACATTTATTTTTGGATAGCAGTTTACAACCCTTAATCAACTCATTGAGTACATTGTAATATTTTTTCAAGTTCTCAGGTCTTTTTGGAGTATTGGACTTATTATAGAGTATAAACATAGGGTACTGTTGATCCAGTTTTCCTCTATATAATTTTGCAAGCTTGCTGCAAAAATCTAAACCTGCCTGCGTTCCCATTCCTCCAAGAATACCAATCATAAAAGCTAATTTATCTATATATATTAATTAGTAGAACTATATTTTAATTTAATTTATGCAAGTAATAACACTATAGATGAATAGAAATCTTTTCATACTTATTTTAAGCCAAGTATTTGGTTTTACAGCCGCTACAGTTACAGTTTTTATAAGTGGTATTATTGGATCAGACTTAAGTTCTATAAAAACACTTTCTACACTTCCTCCATCAATTTATGTTGTTGGAACAGCAGCAGCTACAATCTTTGCTGCTAAGATAATGAGCATTATTGGACGAAGGCTTGGATTTATTTTTGCTTCTGTAGCTGGTTCAATTTCTTGTTTGATAGGCGCTTATGCAATAATTATAGAAAGTTTTTTTATTTTTTGTTTTGCTAAATTTATTTTAGGGGCCACAATGGCATTTACTCATCAGTACCGTTTTGCTGCAGCAGAAAGTGTAGAAAAGGAAAAAGCGCCTAAAGCTATTTCATCATTATTGTTAGCTGGAATAGTTGCTGCTTTTCTTGGAATTGGTTTGGCAAATTATACTAAAAATTTTGTAAGTGATTATTTATACGTAGGTTCATATTTAACTTTAGCAGTTTTAACATTAATACCTTCATTTTTATTATTCTTTTTTAAGGATATTAGAGAAATTTCTTTTATTTCAAATAAGGAAAATAACTCAAGAAATTATTCAGAATTTTTTTCAGATCCAAAATTTTTACAAGCAATTACCTCTGCTGCATTTGCATATGCAGTAATGTCTTTTTTAATGACAGCAACTCCAATAAGTATGCATATTGTGCATCAGTTAAGTTTAGAAAAAACAGGAATAGTTCTTCAATTTCATGTTTTGGCAATGTTTTTACCCTCGCTAGTTACTGGAAATTTAATCAAAAAGTTTGGTTATAGTAATATGATGTATTTAGGTGTCTTATTCTATATTTTCACAATTTTATTATCTTTTTTTCAGCCATCTTTTTTAAACTATTTTATAAGTCTGATTTTTTTAGGTATAGGATGGAACTTTTTATTTATATCTGGCACAAGCTTATTAGTCACAACTTATAAACCTGAAGAAAAATTTAAAGCTCAAGGATTTAATGATTTATTAGTTTTCTCTTCCATGGCTTTAGCAAGTTTATTGGCAGGTATACTAATTTCTATTGCAAGCTGGAAAACAGTTAACTTATTTTGTATTCCTTTTTTAATTCTCATTATTTTATCGATAGTAAATGCAGATAAAAAAAGATGAGTTTTTTAATTTTAGGTTTTATAACCAGTTTAAGTTTAATATTAGCAATAGGACCACAAAATATCTTTGTAATAGAGCAGGGCATTAAGAAACAACATATTTTTTTAATATGTTTTATTTGTTCAGTATCAGATACAATTTTGATTTTTTTAGGAATTTTTCTTTTTCAGTATCTTGGAACATATTTTAATGAAATAACTGAACTAATTTTCAATATTTTATTATTAATTTTTTTAATTTATTTTATTTACACAAAAATTTCTGAAAAATTTAAAAACATAGAAATAGATAAAGGTGAGAAACATGATGAGAGAAAAAAAATTATATTAAAAACACTCGCTTTTACTTATTTAAATCCGCATGTTTATTCTGATACAGTTTTTTTTCTTGGTAATTTTTCAAAAAATTTCCCAATTAATTATAAAATTTATTTTGGTATTGGAGGTTCTATTGCTTCTTTTTTATTTTTCTACTTATTGGGATATTTAGCAAATTATTTTTCAAAATATCTTAATAATGTAAGGGCTTGGGTTGTAATAAAATGGATTATTTCTTTAATAATGAGCTTAATTTCAATTTATGTGATTTTTGAAATTTTAAAATTTTTTAATTAGAAAATCCGTATTTTCTTAATCTTACATCGCCGGTTCGTGCATGAGCTTCCATACCTTCATATCTAGAAATTCTCGCTGCAGCAGCACCCACAAGTTTTGTTGAGTCTTTTGTCATTCTTTGGAAGCTTAATGTTTTTATAAATTTTCCAACGAATAATCCCCCTGTATATTTACCTGCTCCTTTAGTTGGTAAAATATGATTTGTTCCAGAACATTTGTCTCCATAAGCTACTGTTGTTTCTTCACCAACAAATAGAGATCCATAATTCGTTAGTCTATCATGGAACCATTTTAAATTTTTTGTTTGAACCTCAAGATGCTCTGGAGCATATTCATCACTTATCTTAACCATTTCATCGTCAGTATCGCAAAGAATTACCTCACCATAATCTTTCCATGCAGCCTCCGCACTAGTTCTTGGTAACTCAGGTAATTCTGAAATTAATTCAGGAACTCTTTTCATCACTTTTTCAGCAAGCTCTTTACTTGTTGTGTATAACCAACAAGGAGAGTTATAACCATGTTCAGCTTGCCCAACTAAGTCTACTGCAACTATCTCAGGATCAGCAGTTTCATCTGCAATAATTCCAATTTCTGTGGGACCAGCAAATAAATCTATTCCAACCCTTCCAAATAAAATTCTTTTTGCCTCAGCTACAAACTGATTACCTGGACCAACTAAAATATCTGCTGGAGCATTACCAAATAAACCATATGTCATTGCAGCAATAGCAGGAACTCCACCTAAATTTAAAATAACATCTGCACCACACAAATCAGCAGTATATATAATAGTGGGGTGGGCTCCAACTTCAGCTTTTGGTGGACTACAAGCAATTACATTTTTTACTCCAGCAACTTTTGCAGTCGTCACACTCATAACTGCCGAGGCTATATGAGCATATCTTCCACCTGGAATATAACAACCCGCAGTATTAACAGGAACTAATTTTTGACCAGCATACAAACCATCAGATAATTCAACTTCGAAATCGTTCCCATAGTTTTTAAGTTGAGCCTCAGCAAATTTTCTCACTCTTTCATAAGAAAATTGAATATCATCCTTTGTTTTTTGATCTAAATTTTTTTTTATTTCTTCAATTTTATCTTTGGATACAATTATTTCACCCTCATACTTGTCAAATTTTTTTGTTAATTCTTTACAACCTTCCTCTTTAGATTTCTCCAGGTCATTAAGTAAATTTTGAACTATATCCCTTGTTTTATTATCGTCAGTTGAGGATGTTTTAGGAGATTTTTTAAGGTATGTAATTGTCATTGATGAGTATTTTGATCAAGTTATTTAATGTATTAAAATACTCATTTCAACAAAGATATTTTTTATTAATTCTCTTGATAATTTAATCTAACGCAACTACAGCAGCAGCTATTGAGGCTAATCTAGCTGTTGCATCGTCTGATCTACTTGTAATTACAACTGGAACTTTACCTCCAACTACGACACCTGCTGCACAGGCTCCCATAAAATAAATCATCATTTTTACAAGTGCATTTCCAGTCTCAACATTAGGAACTAGTAAAACATCTGCATCTCCAGCAACAATATTTTTTATACCTTTAATACCAGCTGACTTTTTAGATATACTATTATCAAAAGCCAAAGGACCAAAAATGTCAGCATTAAAACCCTCTTTTTCAGCTAAATTTGTAATCTCTTTTGCATCAAGAGAACTTTGCATACTATCCAATACTTCTTCAGTTGCTGATAAAATTGATATCTTTGGTTTTGGAATATTTATACGATGACAAAAATCTATTACATTTCTTAAAATGTGCATTTTAGTTTTAACATTTGGATTAACATTTAATGCTCCATCTGTAATTATAAGTGGCTTATCATCTTTTTCTAATGTCATGTGCCATATATGACTAAGCCTTTTTTTGCCTAACAAACCATGTTCTCGTTTTAAAACTTCTTTCATCAAAACATCTGTATGAATATGTCCTTTAACAATTATTTTAATTTTATCTTCTGAGGCAAGTTTCGCTGCAATCTTTGCTGTATTATTTTCTACTGGTTCGTCTATTATTTCGTATTCAGATATATCAAACTTTATATCATCTGCAGTTTTTTTAATTTCAGATTCGTTACCAATTAAAACTGGTACAATCAGTTTTTCTCTTACCGCATCCATTACTGAAATCATTGGCAGTGTCTTTCCAGCATTTGCTATTGCAACTTTAATACCCTTTTTTTGATGAGCAAGGTCTAATAGATTATTTGGACATACTGTTGATTTATCTGAAAGCATCTAAAATCTTATATCAAAATTAAAAAAACTAACATATCATTTATTTTTTGATAATGTCAGAAATATGGAAGTTGTAACAAAAATTGCTCCAATTGCTCTGGCATTAATTATGTTAACGTTGGGCTTAGGTCTGACAACGAGTGATTTTACAAGAGTAATTAAACGACCAAAAGATTTTTTAGTTGGATTGATCTGCCAAGTAATATTACTTCCTATAATTGCTTTTGTTTTAATAAAAATTTTAAATGTTCAACCTGCATTAGCTCTAGGAGTAATGATAATCGCTGCTGCACCAGGAGGTGTTACATCTAATATTCTTACAAAATTTGCAAATGGTGATGTAGCTCTTTCTGTTTCATTAACAGCAATAATAAGTTTACTTAGTATTTTAACCGTTCCATTTATCGTAATTAAATCTGCTGACCTACTTGATATAAATTACCTCTCTAAGGAAATTTCAATGAGCGGGATATCAATCAAAATGTTTTTGGTGGTAACATTACCTGTAGTAATTGGAATGTTAATAAGGAAGTTTGCACAAGATTTTATAATTAAAAAAACAGCTTTAATTGAAAAAATTTCATTAACTCTATTTATGATAGTTTTTATATCAATTTGGTTAGAGGAATGGGACAATATAATTATGTATATATCAAGAGCTGGCGTAATAACTCTAATATTAAATGTAACAATGATGGTTTTAGGTTTTTATGTTGCAAAAATTTTTGCAAGTGGCATTGAACAAAGAAAATGTATTTCACTAGAATGTGGACTTCAAAATGGAACATTAGCAGTATTTGTATCTACTCAAATATTCGATGACATAATTTATTTGATACCAACTGCTTCATATGCTTTGATCATGTTTGTCACATCTATAATATTTGTGCTTCTATTAAAAAAGACAAATTAGTCTAAAATTATAGATTGCGACCCAAAATGAACAGGCTGGGTTAAAAAAACCTAATTTGGTGACGTCATAGATTGAGCATCTTTTAACTTTCAGACTATAATAAACTTATAAAAATATGAGTACTGAGACTTTAACAAAATTAAATCCAAAAATTTTAATCAATTCCAAATTTGACCCCAATGGATCAGATGCAAACGTATCTGATCCAAAAACATTTAACACTGAACTAAATAAAGTTGAGTTAAGTAATAATAAAAAAAGCAAACATAAAACTTGTATAAATAAATTGAATAACAGACTTAAAATTCAAGAAAAAAATAAAAAAATTGAAAATAGGGTTTTGACTGGCTTATTTCTAAGTGTTGTTGCAGTTTTATTTTTTGTAGCAACTTAATTCAAGAGTTTCTCAATATCTTTTTTAACATCATCAGTAATTTTAATCTCTTTATTAAAATTTTTTTTATATCTGTTAAACTTATTTTGTCCTGGATACATAATTTCTTTTATATTTTTTAGTTTAGGTAGTTTTTTAACATTTCTTATATTTTCCTTAATTCTTGAGTTAAAATTTTTAACAAATAAATTTGACTTCATAACAATAAATAAATGACCAATGTTTTGAGGACCTGAAAAATCATCAAATGGATCTTTGACTTTTCCTCCATGATTTCCTCCAGTGAAAACACCACTTAAAATATCAACCATCCATGCTAAACCTGATCCTCTAAATCCAGCAATAGGCAACTGCACACCTTTTAGAGCTTTAGCCGCATCTGTGGTTGGCCTTCCATATTTATCTAATGCAACTCCTTCAGGTATTTTAGAACCTGTTCTTGCTGCAAATCTTATTTTACCTCTATTTATCATTGATACAGATGTATCTAAAATAAAAGGAACTTTTGAGGAAGTAGGTGTTCCAAAACAAATTGGATTTGTTCCAAACAAAGTTTTTAATGCACCATGTGGAGCTATAGCGGGGGGAGCATTAGTAAAAATTAATGTTAATAAGTTTTTTTTAACTGCTTGTTCTGCGTAGTATCCTGATAGTCCATAATGACCACTTCTTTTTATACCAACCAAACCTAATCCTGTTTTTTTGGCGCTCTCAATTGCTTTTTTAATTCCAATATCAGCAGCTACAAAACCAATACTATCATCAGCATCGATTTGCATTATTGATTGAGATATTTTTTTAAATTTAAACTTTGGTTTTGGATTAATTAATTTTTTACTTATTCTATCACAATACATTTTTAACCTAGATATACCATGACCAGTGGCGCCAACTAACTCTGCATTAACTAGTGCATCAGAACAAATCTTTGCATGTGCTTTGCTTAATTTATATTTTAGAAATACTTTAGTCAGTAATTTTTTTAACTTTTCTTTTTTCATTAAAACCATCTAAACATTCCAATGATACCAGCTGTGGCATAAAAAATTTGAAGTAGTAAAATCCCTCTATGATTTCCTAAATACGCCCACAAACCAATTAAAATTGCAGAAATTAATAATAATGCAAAACCTAAAAATTCAGCACCAATGTTTAAGGCAACAAGTAGTGAATAAACAATAGCAGTTATAACACCCGTCCACTCTAATATTTTATTTTTATTCATTACGTTTATGAGTTGAAATTAGCCTTTACCTCTCCAAGGTATAGTTTTATCGATAATTTTTCTAAGAGTAATATCAAACAAAAGACCTAACATTCCCATTATAAATATTGTGATCCAAATTACCTCATACTGAAAGTATTTTTTAGCAACGTTTTCAACAAAACCAATGCCAGTTGTACCAGCTAGAAACTCTGCAGCTACTAAAGTACCCCAACACATACCAACAGCAACTCTTATACCGGTTAATATTTCAGGAAGAGAATTAGGGAAAATAACATGTCTTAAAATTTGTTTTTTAGAAGCACCTAAAGAGTGTGCTGCATGGATTTTTGATAACTGAGTACCTGATGCCCCAGCTCTAGCTGATATTATCATTATCGATAAAGAAACCATAAATAATAGAAAAACTTTACCAGTATTATCAATTCCCAAAACTGAAATTATCAAAGGTGCCCAGGCTAAAGGAGGTACAGGTCTATATAATTCAATTAAGGGATCAAAAAATCCTTTAGCAAATCTGTTTAATCCCATAAACAAACCTAAAGGCACTCCTATTATAATTCCAAAAACTAATCCTAAAAATACTCTTAAAAAAGAGTCCCAAATATGTCCATACGGAACAGGAACTTTAAATAATTTAAAATCACCTGTTACTAGTTTTAATACTTTACTTTTAAAATTTTCCTTTACAATTCCATCTTTAGTATGAACTGGATACTCTCCAGGTAAAACATCCGCAATCCAATCTGGTAGTATAAAACCAATCATAGAACTGACATCAACCATTTCAATCCAAAGCAATGGAATATTTTTATACCCAACACTTGGTTTAGACATAAGAATAAATTTGTTAAAGGTATCAGATGGCTTAGGTAGCCATCTACCAGAACCTTGTTCAGAACAACTTGGACCACTCGAAACTATTGTTCCTGCAGGAAATAAAAGTATGTCAATTAATCTTAATCCACCTTGTTCAGATTTTTGAAGATTATCAAATTCAATTATTGCATCTTTCATCTCATTAAGAGCTGTTGGGGGATAGATGCTAGCAAACTCTATTCTTCTTGCTATTTTTACTATATTTTTTGCATATGTTGATGCTATTTCCTCACTATCATCCAAAATTTTCCTGTACGCTTTGATTTCATTTTTTAATTCTTTAATTGAAGTTTTAAAATATGAGTTATGATTTCTTAACTTAAAAAATTTGTCACTTATCACTTTAAGTTCTGCTGCTGCAGCGTGAAATTTTAAACCTCTATTTGTTCCTGGAACTAATGGAACTTCAAGTGTATTTTCTATAGAGCCAGTTCCAGTTCTAACAGTAGTTATACCCCATCCACCTTGTTCCGAGACAGCTTTGAGTCTCTCATTTTTTTCTTCCTCAGTTTCAAATGGATAATCTTTTTTTTTAAAATTTGAGCTCAAAATTTTAATTTCCTCAGTCATTTCTTTAATCTTAATTTTTGTATCCATTTCCATTAAATTATTATTTGTAAGCAAAGGAATGAGCTGGGTTGTTTTACCAATAAAACCAATCAATATCTTTTTTTGCTGATTATTTAAATCATTTGAGTTTTGAATTTCATTAGCTATATTTTTAAGATTTTTATTTTCGATTTTAATAATTGAAGTACTTTTGAACTCTCTCTCCTCAATGGGAAATTGATATTTTAAACCCATCAATGACTCGTTTATTTTTGCCACTTGGCATAACTCATTTGCGGATTTTGGGTAAAACCCTTTTGCTATATCCCAAGAATAATACAACCAAACTAATAAGATTGCGCTACTGCCTACAACAATCCAATGTGTGCCACCTTTCGCTCTTTCAGGGTTTCCAAAAACTGCATCAACTTTTTCAGTTTTTATTAATCTTCTTCCGTAAAGAATACATCCAATTATCGCTACAAATATCAATATTGTTGCAAACTGGGTTAACATTTAATTATCTTTCCCCATAATTTCTTCTTCCATATCCCAAATCATTGACAGGATTTCTTCTCTTTTAGATGAAAAATCTTTATTTTTTTTAATTTCCCTTAAGTCTTCTTTTAAGCCCATCTCTGCAAAAGGAAGATTGTACTCTTTGTGTATTCTTCCCGGTCTTGGTGCCATTACATAAAGTCTTTCTCCAAGTAACAAGGCCTCTTCAACTGAGTGAGTAATTAATATAATTGTTTTTCCCGTTTCTTTCCAAATCTTTAAAACTAAAGACTGCATCTTTTCTCGAGTTAATGCATCTAAAGCGCCTAAAGGCTCATCCATTAAAATTAAATCAGGATCATTTATTAAACATCTTGCTAAAGCAACTCTTTGCTGCATTCCACCTGATAGCTGGTAGGTAGGAGTATTTCCAAATCCTTTTAGACCAACTATATCAAGCCACTCGTCAACTTTTTCTGCAGTAATTTTTGGGTCTTCTTTTTTCATTCTTAAACCAAAGTTCACATTCTCTGCAACTGTTAACCATTCGAATAATGCACCTTGTTGAAAAACCATACCTCTTTCAACACCAGGTCCATCTATTTCATTATTATTTAAAGTTATTTTTCCTGAGGTTGGCCTTAAAAATCCCGCAGTAATATTTAATAAAGTTGTTTTTCCACAACCAGAGGGACCTAAAACAGTAAGAAGTTCTCCTTTTTTTAGAGTAAAACTTACATCCTTTAATGCATGAACAGTTTCTCCTTTTGGAGTTTTAAAAATCATATTGAGATTTTCAGAGACTAAATCACTCATTAAATGGCTTTATATTAGAATTTTTATCAAAAAAATAGGCACCAATTAAAAAATTGGCGCCTATTAAATTTTTTCCCTACAAAATTATAGAGGTAAGAAACTTGTATCTACTGCTCCGTCTGGTGTTCCCATACCTTTTAAGAAGGCATCAAGATTACCACTTTCCATAGATTGTTTAGTTTCTTCTGGAGTTAAAAATTTGAAACCATCTAAAGTTTCTTTCATGTCTGCAACTTTCATCTCAGATGCCTTTGACATAGAATTCATATCGCTTTTACCAGCTCTATATCTATCATTAGCTTCATGAGTTACTTCGATGAATGTTCTTAACATTCCAGGGTTCTCTTTCATAAACTTATCTGTGACTGATGTGATATCTATTCCTAAAATACCAGCATCTCTTGCTTCTTGAACAGTTAAAAGTCTTGATCCAACTGCAGTTGCAGCCTTAATTGAGTTACCACCAAATAAACATGCCATTACAACATCGCCACTTACTAAAGCAGCAGCACCTTCTTCTGGGTCCATTTGAATGATATCCATTTTACCTCTGTCAGCTCCAACAACTTTCATACTTTCATCAAAAACATACTCAGCCATTGTTCCAAGTGGAACAGCAACTTTTTTGCCCTCTAGTTCTGTTGCATTTGCTTTTGTAATACCTGAAGCGTTCGATGTTACACATGTAGTTCCACCCATTCCATACTCCATTGCAATATCAACAAGCTTAATTGGAGCTTTTGATTTTACAGCATTGATGAAAGGGACTAATCCTTGTGAATAAGAAATATCAATATCTCCAGCTAACATTGCATCAGTCATTGCGCCACCGTTAGTGAAGTTTGTCCATTTAACTGGCACTCCAAGTGCTTTTGCAAAATTCTTTTTCTGCATGTCTTCTAAATTAGGACTTGGCCATTCCAAAAAGTATGCAACTCTAACAACATTAGCTGCTGAATTAGCGGCAGTTATTGTAAGGTTTAGAGCAAAAATACTTCCTAAAATAAAACTAATTATTTTTTTCATTATTTCTCCTGTAATTAAATTTAATTTACGCGGCATATTTAAGTTCATTATAAGATTGATGTAAATGATGAATTATGCGTAAGGGGTGACATTAAAAACTTAGACAACTTTGAGTTGTATGGTATATTTATTTTCTGTCCAATCAAAATGAATTAGTCTAAGAGGATAAAAACTTACTTTTTTAAAAATTTTATGAGTTCAGAAAAACCAAATATTCCAAATTCTTTAAATGAACATTGGATGCCATTTACATCCAATAAAGATTTTAAAGAAAACCCAAGATTAATAGTTGAAGCAAAAGGAGTTTATTTAAAAAATCATCATGGAAAAACTCAAATTGATGCAAGCTCTGGATTATTTTGCAATCCTTTAGGTCATGGGAGACAAGAAATTATTGATGCAATAACCAAACAATTAAAAACTGTTGATTACGCTCAACCATTTCAACAAGGCTTTGGAGGTTCATTTGAACTTGCAACAAGAATTGCAAAACATACTCCAGGAAATTTAAATAGAATTTTTTATACGATTTGCGGATCTACCGCAGTTGAAACAGCAATTAAAATTGCAATAGCGTATCATAAATCTAGAGGAGAAGGTAATCGTTTTAGATTTGTTGGTAGAGAAAGAGGTTACCACGGAATGAATATTGGAGCGACATCCGTTGGAGGCATGATTAACAATGTTAAAACATTTGCAAGTGTATTAATGCCAGGTGTAGTTCATATGAGACATACACATTTACCAGAACATAAATTTATTTCAGGTCAGCCTGAGACAGGTGCAGAATTAGCAGATGATTTAGAAAGAATTTGTACAAACTTTGGAGGAGAAAATATTGCAGCATGTATTGTTGAACCAATTGCTGGATCAACTGGAACTTTAGTTCCACCAAAAGGATACTTACAAAGACTAAGAGAAATTTGCGATAAGCATGGTATAATTTTAATTTTTGACGAGGTTATTACAGGGTGGGGAAGAACAGGCTCTCCATTTGCATCTCAAGAGTACGGTGTAACACCAGATATAATCACAATGGCAAAAGCAACTACGAACGGTATATCACCATTGGGTGCAGTGGCATGTAAAGAGGAAATTTACGATTCAATAATGGACGGCGCACCCAAAGGAACAATAGAATTATTCCATGGATACACATACTCAGGAATACCAATTTCTGTTGCAGCAGGTTTGGCAGTTCAAGATATATTTGAGAAAGAGGATATATTTAATAGAGCAAAAGAAATGAGTCCCTATTTCCAAGAAGGCTTAATGTCTCTTAAAGATTTAGAAGCAGTAGATAATATTAGAGGCTATGGAATGATGGGCGGTATAGACATGAAAATGCATAAAAAGCCTGGAGCCGCTGGATTTACATGTTTTAAACATTGTTATGAAGCAGGAGTAAATTTTAAAGCAACAGGAGACTGTTTAATTATTGCTCCTATGTTTATTTGTGAAAAAAAACATATAGATGAAATTATTGAAAAACTAAGAACTGGAATTTCAAACTACGCAAAAAGCAAAAAAAATTAATTCCAATTTATGAAAATCGGTGTTCCTAAGGAAATTAAACCGCAAGAAAATCGTATAGGATTAACTCCCAAAAGTGTAAAAACTTTAACCTCAAATGGTCATGAGGTTTTAATTGAGAATAATGGTGGTTTTGAAGCTGGTTTTGACAATGATCAATATAAATCAGCTGGAGCTAAAATTATTGATAAGGCAGAGGATATTTTTAATGACGCTGAAATAATTGTTAAAGTCAAAGAGCCTTTAGCAAAAGAGGTAAAAATGATTAAAGAAAATCAAATAGTTTTTACCTATTTGCATTTAGCTGCTGCAAAAGAATTAACTCAAGGATTAATAGACTCAAAATCAGTTTGCATAGCTTATGAAACAGTAACAGATAATAATGGTAGGCTTCCATTGCTTGCACCAATGAGTGCGGTCGCAGGTAGAATGTCTGTTCAAGCCGGAGCACATTGCTTGGAGAAAAATCAAAAAGGAAGAGGGATATTGCTTGGTGGAGCTCCTGGTGGAGAACCTGGAAATGTAGTTATTTTAGGTGGAGGCGTTGTTGGAGAAAATGCTGCAATTATTGCAACTGGAATGAGAGCAAAAGTTCATATTGTTGATAAATCAGCTGATAGACTAAAACAATTAACTGAAATGTTTGGAGATAAAATCATTCCTCAATTAAGTGATGAAACAGACATAGAAAAATTGGTTTCAGAATGTGATTTATTAGTTGGAGGAGTTTTAATTCCAGGCGCTGAAGCACCAAAATTAGTTTCAAAAAATATGCTTAAGAAAATGAAAAGAGGATCTGTAATAGTTGATGTTGCAATTGATCAAGGCGGATGTGTTGAAACCAGCAAACCGACAACACACGCAGAACCAACTTATATAGTTGATGATGTAGTTCATTATTGCGTAGCAAACATGCCAGGAGGGGTTCCTAGAACTTCAACTATAGCATTAAACAATGCCACTTTACCTTTTTTAAGCAAACTAGCAAAAGATGGCTATCAAAAAGCTTTAAAAGAAGATTTAAATTTTTTAGCCGGATTAAATGTTCATAAAGGTAGCGTTACTTATAAAGCTGTTGCAGATGTTTTTGGTCACCAATACGCTAATGCTTCTGAAATCTTAAATTAAATACCTTTTTTGAGTAAGTCGTAAATATCCTCTTTTTTGTCCAAACCAATTTCTCTAGCAATTTCTTTCCCATCTTTATAAATCGCTATAGTGGTCCAAAACTTTATATTTAGTTTTTCACTTATATTTTTATTTTTATCATGTTCATAAAAAAAGAACTCAAAATCTGGAAAATCTTTTTTTGCTTGTTCAAATATAGAAGTTTGAGTTGCACAAACTGAACACCATTCATTCCAAGAATTAATTACAATTGTTTTTCCTTCAGTGTTTAGTTTATCAAATTCATTTAAAGAAAAACCAGATGATTTTTCAAAACTGAAACTTGAAAATGAAAAAAAAGTAAAACAAATTACAAATATTAAATTTTTTAACCTAATCATGTTATTCTTTTGATAACATTATCTTTAAAAACAAAGGTATGTAACAATGCCGCTAAAATATGCAAAGATATTAGAGCAATCAAAGTGTAATTTGAGTATATATGCACATCATAACTTAAATCAGCATAATCAAAATTCGATTTTAATTTGACCTCGGTAATCCCAAAATTTAATTTTTCACCATTAAACAATTTTTTTAATATCCCAGAAGAAGTGACTGTTAGAAGTGTTAAATATAATAGAAAATGGTTTAGTTTTGCAATTATCATTTGACCTGGAAATGCTTCAATTGGGTTCTCTGGAGAATTTACAAAAAGCCTCACCAATAGTCGTAATAAAGTGATATAAAAAATTGTAATTCCAATTAATACGTGAATTTCCTCAATTGTTATTCTAAAATCAGAAAATTCTTGTCTAACTAAATAAAACCCAAGTGGTATTTGAACTATTAGACCTATGACACTTAGCCAATGGAAAAACTTTGTTAAAATATTGTATTTTTGTATAATGTTAACATCCCTCATAATTTACATTTATGAAAAATAAATTTTTATTATTTATTTTTGTCGCTGCTTCTTTTTTAAATACCAATTTTATTGCTCATTCAGAAGAAAGTATAGAGGATATAATTAAAGGTAGAAAAGCAATTTTTAGCAATAATGCGAAATTAGCAAAAAGGGTAAATATTCTATTGAGGGAATTCGAGGTTGAGGAAGCGGAGCCTATTATTTTTGAAATGAGTAAAAATTATGAAAACTTGTTAAACTATTTTCCAGAAAATTCTAAAGAAGGCTATGGTACTGAGGCTTTACCAATTATTTGGGAGGAGAAGGATGCATTTAACGCTTTGATGCAAAAAGCAGCAGATGACATGTTACAATTAGCTAAAGTTATGGAAGAAGTAGATGACATTCAGGCAACTTACAAAAAATTAATGTGGGCAAATTGCAATGCATGTCATAGCAGATATAGAAAACCACATTAACATTTTTTAATGTTTAAAAATTTTTTTTTAATAATATTTTTATTTTTTTGTTTCATTAATTCTGCTTATTCGTATTCTCATTATCCTATAACCAAAGATGATCCATTAAAAATTGAAGCAGGAAAATTGTTATACAATCAATATTGTGCTTCTTGTCATCAAGTAAATTTAGCTGGTGCAAAAAACTGGAAAGGATTTGATGAAGACGGACATAGAAAAGCGCCACCCTTAAATGGAACAGGACATACGTGGCATCATTCTGATGAGTTGTTGCATAAAATTATAAAGTATGGATTTGCAAAACTGATAAAAAATTATGAGGGTAAAATGATGGGTTTTGGTAATAATATTGAGGATGAGGGGATTGATAATATTCTCTCTTATATTAAATCATATTGGAATGATGATATATATTTTCATCAGTTGGAAATTAGTAAAAAATGAGTTCAGAAACTTTAAATTTTAATTGGTCATGTAAACACACTTGGAAAAGAAGTGCAAAAAACACTGCATGGTGTTTACTTGGATGTTCTATAGGAGATTTTGGAACAATTTTATTTTTTCAATTAACCCAAATTCCTTTTCCCGTCCTTGCCATTATGATTTTAGCAATCATAAATGGTTTAATAACTAGTATTATTTTAGAGACAATAATTTTGATGAAACAAAATTTCGATTTCAAAAAAGCTTTTCACACAGCTATTGGGATGAGCTTTATATCTATGATCAGTATGGAAGTTGCAATGAATTTAACTGATTATTTCTTAACAGGTGGTGCAATACTTACCTGGTGGGTAGTTCCAATTATGTTGGCAGTTGGTTTTGTAACTCCATGGCCTTATAATTATTGGAGACTTAAAAAATTCAATCAAGCTTGTCATTAGATTAGTTAAAAACCCTATTATTATCAATTTTAGTTAATAGATGTGTTCTTATAATTTCTTGTAATAATCTTTTTAACAATTATATGTTTTCAACCCCAATGGAAGAAAATCAAATTATAATTAAAGACTTATCTAAAGTTTACAGTAATGGATTTAACGCTTTAAAAAATATCAATCTCACAATTAAAAAAGGAGAAATTTTAGCATTATTGGGTCCTAATGGAGCTGGGAAAACAACTTTGATAAGTGTAATTTGTGGAATTGTAACTCCCACTTCAGGCAACATCACTGTCGACAATTATGATATAATTGACCAATACCGCGAAACTAG
Organism: Candidatus Pelagibacter sp. RS40; assembly: GCF_002101295.1. Taxonomy (NCBI): domain Bacteria; kingdom Pseudomonadati; phylum Pseudomonadota; class Alphaproteobacteria; order Candidatus Pelagibacterales; family Candidatus Pelagibacteraceae; genus Candidatus Pelagibacter; species Candidatus Pelagibacter sp. RS40. Next base: position 141,613 of record NZ_CP020778.1, on the reverse strand, counting down.
ATCAAGAATTGGATTAGTACCCCAAGAATTAACCTTGGAAGCTTTTGAGACGGTTTTCAATAACGTATCTTACTCGAGAGGCTTGTATGGCAAATCTCCTAATCCGAAACATATAGAAAAAGTTTTAAAAGATTTAAGTTTATGGGATAAAAAAGATCTTGGACTTAGACAATTATCAGGTGGAATGAAAAGAAGAGTTTTAATTGCCAAAGCACTTTCGCATGAACCCTCAATACTTTTTTTGGATGAACCAACAGCAGGTGTAGATGTCGAGCTGAGAAAAGATATGTGGAATGTTGTGGATATATTGAGAAAAACAGGAGTAACAATAATTTTGACAACTCATTACATTGAAGAGGCAGAGGCAATTGCAGATAGAGTAGCTGTAATTAACCAAGGAGAAATCATTGTTGTAGAAAATAAAAATGATTTACTTAAAAGAATGGGTCAAAAAACTTTATTAATTGAATTACAAGATAAAATAACCGAAATTCCTGAACGACTTTCAAAATATGAATTAGTAATTGGAAAAGATCAAATGTCGCTTATTTATAATTATAATGTTAGAGCTGAGAGAACTGGAATTACAAATTTGTTACAAGAAATAAAAGAGGCTGGTTTAAAAATGAGAGACCTTAAAACAGAACAGAGTTCTTTAGAAAAAATATTTGTCACTTTAGTAAAGGAAAATAATGAAATTTAACTTTTATGCTCTAAGAGCAATTTACCTTCATGAAATGGATAGGTTTAGAAGAACGTTACTACAATCTTTACTATCACCAGTGTTATCCACCTCTCTTTACTTTATTGTTTTTGGATCTGTTATTGGTGATTATGTGGAGAGTATTGATGGGCTAAGTTATGGTTCATACATAGTACCAGGTTTATTGATGTTAACTTTATTGACACAATCAATAAGCAATACTTCTTTTGGAATATTTTTTCCAAAATTTAATGGCACTATTTATGAAATTTTAGCTGCTCCAATTTCTACGTTTGAAGTGGTACTTGCATTTGTTGGGGCAGGAGCAACTAAAACATTAATTGTTGGCGTCGTTATATTTGTTACCTCTTTGTTTTTTGTAGATGTAACAGTCAAATATCCATTACTTATGATATTTCTTTTGGTGCTTGTAGCTTTTACATTTGCGCTATTTGGTTTTTTAATTGGATTGATGAGCTCTAATTTTGAACAAATGTCAATTGTACCAACATTGGTAATTACACCAATGGTTTTTCTAGGTGGTAGCTTATACTCTTTAGATATGCTTCCTTCTTTTTGGCAAACAGTTACATATTTTAATCCTGTCGTATATCTAATTAATGGAATGAGATACTCTTTTTATGGTGTTTCAGATTTTAACATATGGATAAGTATTGGCTGTATGTTACTTTTTTTAATAACTTGTATAACTGTTGTAACAACATTGTTAAAAAAAGGTTATAACATAAAACAGTAAGTAGTTTGAATTTAGAACAAATAATTCCAGCGATATCTCTAATTGCTGTATTAATATTAGTTTTGCCTGCTTTTCTAAAAACTAATTCAAAATTAAAACAATTTCTAACCAATTTATCGATTTGGTCTATTATTGTATTAATTGTGATTTTGATTACTTATTTTATTTTCTAATTTTAACTTGAGGCAATCTTCTTTTTAGGATCAAAAAATGGTTTTTCCACAATAGTGCAATTAACTATTTTATCATCAATTTTAGTTTGTAATTTTGTTCCTAAATCTGTGTATTTTATATCTACCATTGCTAAAGCAATATTTTTTTTAAGTCTTGGTGAGTAAACAGCCGAGGTAACTTTCCCAACTTTTTTACTTTTATTCATTATTGTCCAAAAAGTTGTGTTAGGACCTGACAACGGCTCACAATCTAATTCAATACCAACTTGTTTTCTTTTTATTCCATCGTTTTTGATTTTTCTTAATGCATCTTTGCCAATGAAATTAATGTCACTCTCTAAGTTGACTAACCTATCAAGACCTAGTTCAAAAGGATTAGTATTTATATCTGCATCTGCATGATAAGATAACATCCCACCTTCAATTCTTCTTATTGATGAAGTATGACCGGGCTGAATACCAAAATTTTTTCCAGCAGTCATAATTTTTTCATACAAGTCATCACCTTTTGATCCATCTCTTAAATATATTTCATATCCAAGTTCACTTGACCAACCAGTTCTTGAAACAATTAATGGAATTCCATCTAACTCGTACTCTTTAAGCCAATAGTATTTTAAATCCTTAATACTTTCACCGAATAGTCTAACCATAATGTCTCCTGATTTTGGACCTTGTAATTGCAATGGTGAAACATCGGGTTCTGTAATTTTAACGTTCAAACCAGAATTTATTGCAACTCCCTGAGCCCAAAATAATACATCACTATCAGCAAGTGACAGCCAAAAATGATTTGTATCAAGTCTTAATAAAACTGGGTCATTTAAAATTCCACCTTCGTTATTAACTATTAAAACATATTTGCATTGACCCACTGCAAGCTTAGATAAATCCCTTGGAGTTAATAATTGTATAAACTTGTATGCATCTGGCCCAGTTATCTCAACCTGCCTTTCAACTGCAACATCACATAAAATGGCATTTTCTATCAAATTCCAAAAATTTTGTTCAGGACTTCCAAAATCTCTTGGAATATACATATGATTATAAACTGAAAACCCTTTTGCTCCGTATCTGACTGTTGCATTGAAATAAGGAGATTTTCTAATTTGTGTGCCAAAACCAAAGTTTTTATCTGTCATTGTGAGTGCATAGCAGAAAGCAAATTTTATGCAAAGAAATTTGTCTTAAAGACAATTTAATTAATTTAAAAAATAAACTAATTAGTCTAACTTATTTAATGGTTAAAATTGTATTACCCGTAATTATTTTATTTCTCATAGTTATATTTTGGAAAAAAATTGAGGATTATTTTTATCAAAAATTCAAATTTAAAATTAATTATATAATAGTAACTATTTCAATTATTGCCTTGTCTATTCTAGGATTATTATTATATGACTGATCATGGACAATCTAAATAATTATGAGTGTGTAGAAACTGAAGGTATAATTACATTCAAAAATATTAACACAACACTTGGTTTTGCAAGATATAATGAGATGGGAGAGATCGAATATATATTCGTAAATCCTATTTTTAGACGAAAAGGCTTAGCTAAAAAATTAATTAAAATTATCGAAAAAAAAATTGGTAAGAAACCAATTCCTCAAGAACCAATTAGTCCACTAGGTAAAAAATTATTTCAGCTTCAGTAAAACTGAATGGAAATAAATCTTATTTTCTTAATTTCAGTAATTCCAGCAATAATTCTATTCGGAATAGCAAAATCTGGATTGGGAGGTTCTATAGCATTAATTTCAATTCCATTAATGACACTATCAATGTCATTAACAGAAGCATTAGCAATTATGTTACCAATTTTAATATTTTCAGATTTTATAGCAGTTTATAGATTTCGAAAAAATTATGATCTTGAAACCTTAAAATTAATTATCCCATCAGCTGCAATTGGAATTATTATTGGCTCACTTACATTTTCATATTTTTCTGAAGATCTTTTAAAATTTCTAATTGGATTAATGGGTTTTATATTTGCAGGCCATTACTTCATATTTAAAAAAAATAAAATTAAATCTCATAAAAAAAATAACATTAAGGGCTCAATTTGTACAATTGTTGCAGGATTTACATCTTTTTGTGTACATGCTGGAGGTACACCAACAAGTATTTATTTATTACCTTTGAGACTTAAAAAAGAAATTTATGTTGGAACGAGAGTAATTTTTTTTACATTTGTAAACTTAATTAAGTTACCATTATATATTCATCTATCTATGATGAATACAGGAACGCTAATTAATTCTATTTTGTTATTCCCACTATCAATATTAGGAATTTATATTGGTTTTAAATTACTTAAAATTATTGAGGAAAACTTATTTTATAACATTATTTATGCTTTAATTTTTATTAGTAGTTCAAAAATGCTTTATGATTTTTTAATTTAAATCTTCCATAAAATTTTAAAATATATATAAATAATTTTAGGGGTGTCCAAATGGACTGAGAAATACTCTTTGAACCTGTCCGGTAATTCAGAAAGGGAGAAAAATGAATAATATAATTTTATTAAGCCAACAAAATGCAATTTTACTAGTTCTTGGTATATCAATAATTTTTGTAATTCTTGGAATAGTTTATTCTAAAAAATTTAAAGGACTAAATAATTATCTTTTAGCAAATAGATCTGTTGGAACATTTTCATTAACATCCAGTTTAGTTGCATCAGCACTAGGTGCATGGATATTGTTTGGACCCGCATCAGCTGCTACTTGGGGTGGAATAGGGGCTGTGATTGGATATGCATTAGGAACCGCATTTCCATTATTTATTTTAATTTATCTTGGAACACAATTTAGAGAAAAATATCCAAAAGGAAAAACTTTAATAGAAGTAATTAGATTAAAGTACGGACCAAATTTATTTAAATTAATTTTAGTTTTATCCATATTTTACATGACTATCTTTTTAATTGCTGAAGTAACTGCTGTTTCAATGTTAATTAATTATATTTCAGGAACTGATTTATGGATAACTGCTTTAATAGTTATTATTAGTTCTCTAATTTACACATTATACGGAGGTTTAAGGGCTTCGATTTTTACAGATAACATTCAATTTTTATTCTTGATTGTTTTATTGCTAATTACATTTTCCTATTTATTTAATTTTAATACAAATGAATTTAATTTTGATTATATTAAAACAAAACAACCCCAGCTATTAAGCATAAATTATCTACCTAATTTTACTGCTGGACTTACATTTTTCATAGCAGTTGCAGCTACAAATCTATTTCACCAAGGAAATTGGCAAAGAGTTTATGCTGCAAAGAATTCTGAAGTATTAAAAAAAAGTTTAATTTTTTCTTTTTTAATAATTATTCCAATTGTTTTCTTTATGGGTTTTACAGGTTTAGTTGCAGCATCATCAGAAAATATAGTTGCACCTGATCTTGCTTTTTTTCAATTACTTTTAAAAGATCAGTATTTAATTATTTCAGTAATTATTATTTTTTTAGCAATATCATTAACAGTTAGCAGTATTGATACAATTATAAACGCAATTTCCAGCTTAATAATTGTTGATGGAAAAAAAATTATAAAAATTAAGAATTATGATTTGTTGTCTAAACAGATAATAATTATATTATCCATCATTGCGTTATTTGTAGCCTCAAAGGGTTTGAGTATTTTATACTTATTTTTGTTAGCCGATCTTTTTTGTTGTGCAGCAGTATTAAGTATTTTTTATGGATTTTATTCGAAAACTTTTTTTGAGAAAAATGCATATGTATCAATAATTGTAGGTTTAATCGCTGGTTTACTATTATTTCCAAGTCCAGATTTTTCTAAATCTATTTTAATTGGAATACTTTTTCCAGTGGATCTGTTTCCAAGTATTGTCTCTCAATCGTTGTTATTTCTATCATTTTTGACTGCGACTTTTGCTCCTTTGTTGACATGGAATTTAAAAAAATAACAATTTTGAAAGATATTTTTAACTATTTAATTTTCTAAATTTATAGATATGATTATTTAAATTCTATGATTAATTATATTATTCCATTTCTTATACTTATTCTAATCGTTGTATTTATTCATGAGTATGGTCATTATTATTTTGCAAAGAAATACGGTGTTGGAGTAACTGATTTTTCAATTGGATTTGGTAAAGAAATATTTGGATGGAACGATAAATCAGGTACTAGATGGAAAATTTGTTGGATACCTTTGGGTGGATATGTAAAATTTTTTGGTGACAGAAATGTTTTTTCACAAGCAGATCAAGAAGAGTTATTAAAAAAATATAACAAAGAGGACCAAGAAAAATTATTTGTAACTAAACCTTTATACCAAAGAGCATGGATTGTATTTGGCGGACCTTTAGCCAACTTTATTTTAGCAATTTTTATATTTCTCTTCATCTATATGTTTATAGGTAAAGATTTTACTCCTGCTGTTATTGATGAAGTTCAAAAAGATAGCCCTGCAGAAATAGCAGGTTTAAAGAAAAATGACATAATTTTAGAAATAGATAACAATAAAGTAGAGAGTATTTTGGATGTTTCTAAATTTATTGCAATGTCGACATCAGATTTTGTTGATTTTAAAGTTTCAAGATTTGAAAATGAAATATTATTAAAAGTAAAACCCAATTTAGTAGAAAGCGAAGATAACTTAGGTAACAAACTTAAGAAACGGATGGTGGGTATAAAATTGAGTGCTTATAATGATAAAATAAATCATGTTAAATTAGGCCCTGCACAAGCATTAGTTCAATCATTTAATGAGGTGTATTTCGTTACCGTTTCATCGTTAAAATATCTTGGTTCTATGATTGTTGGAAAAGGAGATACTTCACAGTTGGGGGGTCCAATAAGAATAGCTAAAATATCTGGGCAAGTTGCTGAATTTGGTATTATTCCATTTATTAGTATGATGGCCTATATCTCAATAAGCCTTGGTTTAATTAACTTATTTCCTATCCCAATGTTAGATGGAGGCCATTTAATGTTTTATGGATTTGAGAAAATTTTAGGACGTCCTTTAAGTCAAAAAACTCAAGAAGGATTTTTTCGAATCGGGATATTTTTATTGCTTTCTTTAATGTTTTTTGTGACTTTTAATGATCTAAGAGATTTAGGCTTATTTTAAAGGGTTTTTCTAGATTAAAAAAACTAATAAAATCAACGTTTTTTTATCACTACATATTGTATAATATATTTTATCACACACTAAAAAAAAGCTTGAATTATCAACGATTTTGTTAAGTATTAAATTTTTAAACCTGGAGCTAAAAAATGAATAAAAAACAATTAGTCGCTAAATTAGCTGGTTCTTTAAATCAAAGTAAAGCTGATGCGGAGCGTACTTTTGATACCATAACTAACACTATATTGGATGCATTGAAGAATGATGATTCAGTAAAAATAGCGGGTTTTGGTACATATAAAGTGGCTAAAAGAAAAGCAAGAATTGGAAGAAATCCAAGAACTGGAGAACAAATCCAAATAGCTGCTTCTCAAAAGGTAAAATTTTTACCTGCCAAAGCGCTAAAAGAAGTTTTCAATAAGTAAACTTTTTTCAAACAGCCTTTATTAAGTCGAATACTTAATAGAGGCTGTTTCTATATGCAATTACTGCATACCTATTTTTAAGAACAATCAATAGTTATTAGTTTTTTTAAATCTATAAGAACCTCTTTTAATTAACGGAGGTTAAATGACTAAATTTTTAAAAAAACTTGTTGGTCCTTTAGTAAGTATATTTTTCTTACTGAATATGACTAGTACAGGTTACGCAGAGACAACAGTTTCTGCAGAAGTAGGTTTTATTTTTAATACTCTCCTGTTTTTGATTTGTGGTTTCTTAGTCATGTTCATGGCAGCAGGATTTGCAATGTTAGAATCGGGAATGGTTACATCAAAAAGTGTATCCGTAATCTGTGCGAAAAATATTGGTTTATTTTCGATTGCAGCAATAATGTTTTGGTTAGTAGGATACAATCTTGCTTATGGTATTCCAGAAGGTGGATACATAGGTAAGTTTATACCATGGTCAGACGCAAGTGCGGTAGATACTGGTTATTCTGATGGGTCAGATTGGTATTTCCAAATGGTATTCTGTGCAACTACAGTTTCAATTGTATCTGGAACATTAGCAGAAAGAATTAAACTTTGGCCTTTCTTTTTATTTGCTGCAATTTTAGCAGGAATTATTTATCCAATTGTTATGGGATGGCAATGGGGTGGTGGCTGGTTAGCTGCTGCTGGTTTCTCAGATTTTGCCGGGTCAACTCTAGTACACTCAACCGGTGGTGCAGCTGCACTTGCTGGTGCAATGATTTTAGGTCCTAGACTTGGAAGATTTACAAAAAAAGGTGAACCTGCGCCGGTTAAGCCTTTTGCAGCTTCATCTATTCCTTTAGTAACACTTGGAATATTTATTCTTTGGTTAGGTTGGTTTGGATTTAATGGTGGATCTCAATTAGCAATGGGAACTGCTGATGATGCAATCGCAGTATCAAGTATATTCATTAACACATTACTTGCTGGAGCAGGTGGTGTTATGGCAGCAGGAGCAGTCACAAGATTAAGTGGAAAAACTGATGTCGTACAGATGTTAAACGGATGTATAGGTGGTCTTGTAGCGATAACTGCAGAACCTTTAATGCCATCTCCAATAGCAGCAATATTAATTGGTGCTGTAGGTGGAGTAATCGTTGTATACGGTACTAAATTTCTATTTAGCCTTAAAATCGATGATGTTGTTGGAGCGATTCCCGCACACTTGTTTGCCGGAATATGGGGAACATTAATTGTCCCTGCAACAAACCCTGATGCTAACTTTGGTGCACAGGCATTAGGTGTAGTTTCAATAAATGCATTCGTATTTGTTGTAGCTTACATCGTATGGTCAATTATGAAAGCAACAATAGGTATTAGATTGAGTAAAGAAGCTGAAATGAAAGGTACAGATGTATCTGAAACTGGAGTTATAGCTTACTCGATCAGAGACTAAATTAACTTTCCCTCCCTCAAGTTATAAAAGGCCCCTGTATGGGGCCTTTTTTTTAATTTGTTTTTTTGATGAATTCTAAAACTTCTTTAGCATGATCTTTTACTTTTACTGATCTCCACTCTTTTACTATTTTATTATTTTTAATTACAAAAGTGCTTCTGATCACGCCCATAAATTCTTTACCCATAAATTTCTTTTTTCCCCAGACTTTAAAAGCCTTTAAAGCCTCTTTTTTTTCGTCTGATAAAAGATCAAATTTTACTTTATATTTTTCTTTAAATTTATCATGGCTTCTCATATCATCTTTTGAAATACCAAACACAGCACAGTCCAAATTCTTAAATTTAGACAACAAAGAATTAAAATCTTTCGTTTCTACAGTACAGCCAGGCGTGTCATCTTTTGGGTAAAAATATAAAACTAAAAATTTATTTTTAATCTTTTTAAGTTCAAATATTTCTCCATTTGTAGATGGAATTTTTATATTAGGTGCATTTTTAAATTTGTTCATAATGTTTAATTGTAATTTTGTTTTTTTACGGTAAATAACTGATATGACAATAAAATCAGCACAAACTTTAGTCGCAGATGCTTTAAAAGAAATTAAAACAATTTCACCCTCAGAGGCTTTGCAAATGTCTAATGATGATAAGTGCAATCTTATAGATATTAGAGATGTAAGAGAACTTGAGAATTTAGGAAGAATTGAAAATTCTAATCATATACCTCGGGGCATGTTGGAATTTTGGATGGATCCAGACAGTCCTTACTTTAAAGAGGGTAAGATAGATATGGATAAAGAGATGGTTCTTTTTTGTGCAGGTGGATTAAGATCAGCTCTTGCAACTAAGTCATTAAAGGATATGGGCTTTAAAAACATTTGTCATATTGATGGAGGATTTGGAGCAATGAAAAATTCAGGATTTAAAGTTATTAAATAATTTTAATCAATAAAACCTATTTTTTTTGCATAAAAAATTCTTATTACCCAATACATAATTAGTCCAACTGGTCCAATAAAATAAGTCACCAAAAGAGGAACCAAGATTAGATATTTTGATATGAAGAACTTAAGACTATCTCTTACAATCCAGGAGCCACAAAATAAGTTTGCTGCCAAAAAATGGGTCCAAAATAGAATTAAGAAACTCTCATTTTCAAATAATGAACTAAGGTCAAACAAACCTTTATAAAGATTAAAGTTTTCTAAAAAATTATAACCAGTAGAAAAATAATAGAATATCAAATAACAATAAGTAGCCCCAAGAATTAAAAATGGAAATATTGAGGTAACCAATAAGCTGCATACTTTTGATTGAGGAAAAAAAATTAATACAAACCAAAATGGCAAAACACCTATGTTCAACCATAAATAGATCATTTCTATAGTAAAAAATGCTGCTATTTGTTCTATCATAATTTTTTTACATTATATTAGATGAACTGATGATTCCTATAAAAAATAAAAAAAAAACATTAGAGGTTACGGTAGAAGAAATGAGGAATTTTGCGTTTAATTATATTGAAAAATTTGCTCCCTCAAAACAACAATTAAAAACATACCTTCTAAAAAAATATTTAAAATCTAAAACTCCTATAAACAGAAGCAACGTTTCAAATTTAATAGATATAGTACTAGAAGACTTAGAAAAATCTAAATTCATCAACGACAAATTTTATTCAGAATCTAAAGCAAAAAGTCTAATACAGAGAGGTTCTTCAATAAACAAAATTAGAAACTATTTAATTGGAAAAGGTGTAGGTGATAAATATATAAAAAATACAATTGATCAAATTCGCGAGAATAATGAAGATCAAGATTTTTTTTCTGCAATCAAAATATGTAAAAAAAAAAGAATTGGGCCCTCAAGACAAGAAGATAATAGACCTTTGTTTTATAAAAAGGATATGGGGGTATTGGCTAGATCAGGATTTGATTTTGAAGTATCTAGAAGAGTGATGGATCTTGATAAAGATGAATATATAAAAATAATTAATCTTCTTTAATTTTCTTATTTTTTTCTTCGAGATAATATTGAATTTTATTTTTTATATAATTTTTAACAAATACAAAAACCAACAAACCAAATATTGAAACAGAAACAATTATAATTAAAATTATTCTTAATTGCTCACTCATTTACTAATATTTTAAATCTTCACTTCTTTTCAGAATAAGACTTGGATTTTTAAAATTTTCTTTTCCATATAAAATTTCATTACCTTCAAAATCTGTAATTGTACCTCCAGCATTTTCTAGTAAAGCATGACCAGCAGCAATATCCCATTCACATGCTCTAGGTTCAGCAACATATCCATCATATTCTCCTGTAGCTATTACACAAAATTTGTATGAGCTTTTCATTCTCACAAATTCATTAACTCCTAAAAGATTATGGATTTTTTCAATTTCTGGCTTAATTTTATTTGAGTAAGAAACAACTTTGACAAATTCTTTTTTAGTCTTTTTTGAACAATCTAACTTAATTTCTTTTCCATTTGTTAGTTCGTAAGCATCATTTTTGCCATAGGTGTAAAACATTCGATTTTTTGCTGGTGCATTTATAAGTCCAGCAACAGGTTTTCTATTTAAAATTAATCCTGCATTAATAGTAAATTCTTCTAAATCATTTATATAATCGTATGTACCGTCTATTGGATCAACAAGCCAAAAATTTTCTAAATTACTTGAGGATTTATTGTGAGATGTTTCCTCAGATACAATTGGAATATTGGGGGTAAGCTCCAAAAGTTTTTGAGTAACTATTTTATTTACTTCCAAATCACCATTACTAACTGGAGTATTGTCTGATTTAATTTCCTTGGTTAATCCTTTTTCTCTAAGTTCCAGTGACACTTTACCTGCATAAAAAAAAGTATCTATTAAATTTATGATTACGTCTTTAATATTAATTTCATTCATTATTGTAGATTTTTTCTAATTCTATATTTTTACAATTTATTACTTTTTTACCTACGTTTTCAAAGTTTACAGTCACCTTTTCTTTTATAATTGATTGAACTTGTCCAATACCCCAGTTTTTATTACTAGGGTTAATTACTTTGTCACCTGGTTCAAAATCTAAAATCATTTAATTTCACTTATATTAGAATTAAGTATAAATACCACAAAATGAATAATGAAATTAATTCAATTGGTTTAAAGAAAAAACCGTCTGATACAACTGTTGTTGTTGCAATGTCAGGTGGCGTCGACTCTTCTACTGTCGCAGGTATGATGAAAAAAGAAGGTTATAATGTAATAGGCATTACTCTTAAACTTTATGATGATGGTAAAGAGGTTGCTGCTTCAAAACAATGTTGTTCTGGACAAGATATAATGGATGCAAAAAGAGTAGCGCATAAATTAGATATTGAACATAAAATTTTGTACTACCAAAACAAATTTAAACAAGGAGTTATTGATAATTTTGTAGATAGCTACCTTAAAGGAGAAACACCTATACCTTGTGTTCAATGCAACCAAACAGTAAAATTTAGGGATTTGTTTGAAGTATCAAAAGAATTAAAAGCCGATGCTATGATAACGGGTCATTATGTGAAAAGTGTTACTGAGAATGAATCTACAAATATGTATAGAGCAATTGATGAAAATCGAGATCAGAGTTATTTTTTATTTAATACAACTCGAGAGCAATTAAATTACTTAAGGTTTCCTTTAGGGGGAATGCTAAAAGATACTACTAGAGAAATTGCAAAAAAGCTTGAACTTAATGTAGCTGATAAACCTGATAGCCAGGATATTTGTTTTGTTCCAAATGGAGATTATGCCTCTGTAATACAAAAATTTAAACCTGAATCTTTTCAAAAAGGAAATATTAAAAACTTAAATGGAGAGGTTGTAGGTGTTCATGATGGAATTATAAATTTTACAATAGGTCAAAGAAGGGGAATAAAGGTTTCAGATAAAGAAGCTTTATATGTTATCCGAATAGACTCAGATAAGAATGAAATAATTATAGGCCCTAAAGAAAAATTAGCCAAAACAAAAATTCATTTAAGAGATTTAAATCTTTTGTGTAAAAAAGAAGAGCTTGAAAAGGAAATATTTGTTAAAGTAAGATCAACGGGAAAATTATTAGAAGCTAAAATTTTATTAAAAGAATATAATCAAGCAGAAGTTAATTTAGTTAATTCAGAAAACGGAATTTCACCAGGACAAGCCTGTGTCTTTTATAATAAAGACCAAATTGGTCACAAAGTTCTTGGTGGTGGTTGGATTAAAAATTAAAAGGTAGATTATTTTTTCTTATTTTTTTTTCTAGCTCTTCTCTTTTTAGAGCCCATTTTTCTTCGGCCTCTATGTTTTTTTGGGTATCCCATATTCTCCTTAATTTTACTATTTTATTGACTTATTCGGTTGATATAGCATTGTCCTTAAAATAATCAAATTTAAATATGACTAGCACCTTTAAAACATTTTTAAAGCACACAGCAAAAGATTTTCACAATCAGTCAGTTAATCCACCGGTAGTTCGAGCATCGACAATAATTTTTAAGTCAATGCAAGATATAAGAAAAACCCAGTCTAAATTTAGAAAAAATCCTATTGGAGGACATTTTGATTATGGAAGACAAGGAACTTCCACAACTTATATCTTACAAAAAATTTTAACAAAACTAGAGGAAAGTTATCATGTTTTTTTAACTCCTACTGGATTTGGCGCAATTTTTCTTGCTATATTCAGCTTAGTAAGACCTGGTGACGAAATTATTGTAGCTGATCCATCTTACAAACCAACTAGAAGATTAACACAGGATTTTTTAAAAGATTTTAATATCAAAACAATTTTTTATAATCCAAGCGATTTAAATACACTTAGAAAAAATATATCAAAAAATACTAAACTTATTTTTGTAGAAAATCCTGGTAGCAATACTTTTGACTTTCAAGATTTGTCTAAAATAATTCAAATTGCAAAAAAACATAAAATTTATACAGCAATAGATAATACATGGGGAACACCATATTTTCTAAAGCCAATTAAATTAGGTTTTGACATGTCCATTGTTTCAGCAACCAAATACTATTCAGGTCATTCAGATGTAATGGGAGGTTCTTTAGCAGTAAATAAAAGAGTTTTTAGAAAAGTACAACTCGCAGATAATGTAACTGGATTAAGATTGGGACCAGATGATGCCTATTTGATAACTAGAGGGCTAAGAACATTAGATGTAAGACTGGACAAACACCAAGATAATGCAAAAAAAGTTGCTGCGTTTTTATCTAAATATAAAAATATAAAATTATTATATCCTTACAAAAAAAATTCACAGAATTTTAAAATGTGGAAAAAATATTATTCTGGATCATCTGGATTAATGGGATTAAAAATTAAATCAAAAAATAAAAAATCAGTTACAAAATTCGTGAACTCTCTAAAGCTTTTTGGTTATGGTTATAGCTGGGGGGGATTTGAAAGTTTAGCATTACATCAAAGCAATTTAGAGATTGGAAAAAGAAATTACCTTAAATTAGAGAAAGATGAACACTTAGTCAGACTTCATATAGGTTTAGAAGATCCCAAAGATATAATAAATGATATCAAGCAGGCTCTTAAACATCTAAAATGAATACTGAAAAAAAATTTTTCCATTCAAATACTGCAATAGTTACTCTTTTTGCGGCATGTTTTGTTGTTTTAATCTCTTTAGGAGTAAGACAAACTTTTGGTTTGTTTTTTATAGATTTTAATGAAAGTTTAAATATTAGTAACACAGCATTTGGTTTTGCAATCGGAACTCAAATGTTGATGTGGGGACTAACCGGTCCAATTTTTGGAGCAATTGCTGATCGTTTTGGTGGACACGTTGCAATCATTTCATCTTTTTTATTTTATACATTTGGAGTTTATTTTTTATACTCTGGTCCAAATACAGGAATATTTTTTCAAATTCATTTAGGATTGTTAATAGGAATTGGATTAGGAGGAACGGCTATTAGTATTCCAATGTCGATAGTTGGTAAACACTTTCCATTATCTAATAGAACAATTGCCATGAGTATTGTTACAGCAGTTGGATCATTTGGATATTTTATATCTCCAATATTTACAAATTATTCACTTATTGAATATGGTTGGAATTATACATTGTTTTTATTTTCTCTATTTTTGGTCACAGGTTTAATCGCAGCTTATTTTGTTAGATCTCCAAAAGAAAATGAAATTGTAGAAAACCGATCTGATCAATCTTTTAAAGAAGCCCTCAGCGAAGCATTTAAATCAAAGAGTTATATTTTACTTGTTTCAGGCTTTTTTGTTTGTGGATTTCACATTACATTAGTTGGAACACATGTTCCAAAATATGTAATTGATAGAGGTTTAGAAGACTGGACTGCAGCAGCAATTCTATCCCTGATCGGTTTATTTAATATTTTTGGTTCATTATTAAGTGGCTACCTTTCAACGAAAATTAGTAAGAAAGTTCTTTTAAGTGCGATTTATCTTTTAAGAGGTTTTTCGATTGCGTTTTTCATATTTACTCCTCCAAACGTTCTTTCTGCATTTATATTTGGCGCAAGCTTTGGTTTTTTATGGTTGTCGACTGTACCTGCAA
Source organism: Candidatus Pelagibacter sp. RS40 (assembly GCF_002101295.1). Taxonomy (NCBI): domain Bacteria; kingdom Pseudomonadati; phylum Pseudomonadota; class Alphaproteobacteria; order Candidatus Pelagibacterales; family Candidatus Pelagibacteraceae; genus Candidatus Pelagibacter; species Candidatus Pelagibacter sp. RS40. Next base: position 126,414 of record NZ_CP020778.1, on the reverse strand, counting down.
CTAGTGGCATTGTTGCTCACTTATTTGGCACTAAATATTTAGGTCTTCTTTATGGAATTGTATTTTTAAGCCATCAAATTGGTTCTTTCTTTGGCGCATATTTAGGTGGTTTATTCCATGACTTATATGGATCATATGATTACGCATGGTATTTAGCAATATTACTATCTATATTTGCAGCAATAATACATTTACCAATTATAGAAAAACCAGTTGAGAGATTACAAAAAATATAAACTAAAATTTAATCCTTATTTAGATAAGCTATACAATTCAAACAAAAGTTTGATTATTTATAAGGTTTCAAACGGTTATAATATTTATACAGATTTTTCAAAAAGATTAATTTTAAATAATAATAACATAAATAGTTTTTTTAATTTTTTTAATAATAAAAAATATACAAAAGAAACTGATATTTTTATTGGATTTTTTGGGTATGAAATTTTATGTAATTTAATTGGATTAAAAATTAAAAATCAAAAAAAAATAAATTTTTATAAAGGTATATTTTACAAACCAGAAACATTAATAAAAATAAGAGATAAAATCAGTATTACATCTAATATCAAGAAACATAAATTTAAAGATCAATTCAACTCAACTAAAATTCTATCACCATTTAAAACCAATATAAGTTTTGAAAAGTATAAAAAAATATTTGATTTATTTTCCAAAAAAATAAGAAAAGGGGAGACATATCAAATAAAAATTTGCACAAAGTACAAAAATAAATCTCAAATAAACCCTTTAAATTTCTTTTGGAAACTAATGAAAGTGAACGCTGCACCTGAATCTTTTATGATAAGAGATAAAGACTATTCAATAGTTAGTTGCTCGCCAGAAACTTTAATTGAAAAAAAAGGGAATAACATAATTACAAAACCAATAGCAGGTACTTTAAAAAAAAATAAAAAAACCTCAATTAATTCTGCATATAAATATTTCAAAAATAATATTAAAGAGACCAAAGAACATAATATGATCGTAGATATGGAGAGAAATGATCTATCGAGAATATGTAAGCCTGGTTCAGTAACTATTCGAAAAGAAAAGTATGTTGAAGAATATAAGCACCTATATCATTACGTTACTAGCATTGTAGGAAAAATTAATAAAAATGTTAAAATTAAAGATATTATAAAATCAATGATGCCAGGAGGATCCGTAATCGGTTGTCCAAAAATTAAAACACTTCAATTATTAAATGAACAAGAAAACGAAGAAAGAAATATTTTTACAGGGAGTTTTGGATATATTAAATTCAATAAAGACATGAGATTTAATTTAATAATTAGATCTATATTAAATTATAAAAATTTTTCAGAGATTTCCGCAGCATCTGGTGTTGTTTTAGACAGTCAGGCAAGAAAAGAATTTAATGAAAATTACATAAAAGCAAAATCTTTATTGGAACTATTTAAATGATTTACATTATTGATCATGAAGATTCTTTTACTTGGAATGTTGTTCACCAATTTTCTGCTTTTGATGAAGTTTATTGTTCTAATTATTTTGAAATTGACACAAAAAAATTAAATAAAGCAAACACTATTGTATTTTCTCCAGGACCTGGATCTCCATCTGATTATCCGTTGACCTCAAAAATTTATAAGAGATATAAAGGTAAAAAAAAAATTATTGGCATTTGTTTAGGTTTTCAGCAAATTTTATATTGTGAAAATGCAAAAATTATAAAACAAAATAAGATTTTTCATGGATATCAGTCTGAGGTAAAAGTTGTGTCTAAAGGATCAATTTTTAGTAAATACAAGAAATTTAAAGTTGGGCGTTATCATTCTTTAAAATTAAAAGAGCCTTTTAAATCAAAAAACTTTCAAATTACAATGAGATCTAAAGAATCTAATGTTGCTATGGCTTTTGAAAATCAGAAAGATGATGTATATGGATTTCAATTTCATCCAGAATCTTTTTTAACAACAAATGGTAAAATACTTATTAAAAAAATCTTACAATCGTAAAGATCTTAAGGAAAAAGAATTTAAAGATCTATGGAATGCTCATGGTGTTTTTACAACAATGTGGATTTATGGAAAACCTCAAAAGATTTTGTTTTTTAAAGAGCATATTACAAATCTAATTAAATCTACGAAAACTTATAAAATTTATGACAAAAACTTAAAAGCAAATATATTTAAGGTAATCAAATCAAATTTAAATAAACAAAAAAAATATAATCACCTATTGAGGATTGCTGTAACTAAAAATTTAATATCAATTTCATTAAGAGATAAGTTAAAAATTAAAAAAAATCTTGAATTAAAATTAGTTAATTATAACAGAATTAATCCTGAGCATAAAAATCTTAAATATAAATTTATCTTAAAAAATTTATCAAAAATGGATAATACAAAAAATGATATTGCACTTTGTTCAAAAGGAAAAATTCTTGAGACAGGAACTTCAAACATTATTTTTATTAAAAAGAATAAATATTTTTCTCCGATAAATAAATTTTACAAAGGAGTTAATCTTAAGTTTTTTGATAAGCAGTTTAAAATAAAAAAAACAAATATTTATATAGAAAGTTTAAGTCAGTATGATGAAATTCTTTTGATTGGGTCTGGAAAAGGAGTATCTACTGTAAAATCTATAAAAGAGAAAAATTGGAAGAGAAAAAATTATAAATCATATAAAAATTTTTTGAAAAAATATAAAATTCAAATAATGCAACAAAAAATTTTAAGCAATTATTTATGAGAGATCCAAATAATCCATGTATTTTTTGTTTTCCAAAAAAAAAAGACTTTATTTTTGAAAATGAATTGGCTTATGTAACCAAAGATACTTATCCTGTTTCAAAATTTCACTCACTTATTATTCCTAAAAGATGTGTTAAGAGTTATTTTGACCTAACACTAAAAGAAATTTTAGCATGCAATAAACTGATTAAAAAATTAAAAAAAAATATCGAAAAAAAAGATAAATCTGTAAAGGGATTTAATATTGGTACTAATTCAGGCAAAGCAGCTGGACAATCTATAAATCACTGTCACATTCATCTGATTCCAAGAAGGATTAATGATGTTAAAAATCCTCAGGGAGGAGTAAGGGCTGTAATTTCATCAAAACAGCATTATGTAAGAAAAAAGTAAACTTTATTAACATTTTTTTCTTTAGATGGGATTATTAGTCAGTTGAACTAATATTTTTTATAGATTAAGAGCTATTTAAAATATTATATTTAGCGGAGATAATAATATGTTCACAACCAACCCATTTGCTGTTCTCTCTTCAACAGTTCCATCAATTGCTTTGCAAGGCTTTGTTTTATTAATGTTAGCTTTAGTTGTAATTGGAACACTCATGGACATTATTCATAAAAAAAACGTGAAGTACTTTTTTAATAACGCTAAGAAGGCAAAAAAAGCTGCAAGTAGAGAATTAAGTTTTGGAGAAAAAACTGCAATTATTTCAAAAACTGTTGTTCATGATATTGGTACAACATCTGAATTAGGATTAGGAAAAAGAAGAGTAGCACATGTTTTAGGAATGTATGGAACAATACTATTTTGGATTGGCTCAGGAGTAATGATATTCGGTTATTCTTCACCAAATGCAATCACTCCATCTATATGGCCAATTATTTGGCATGTAGGTGCTTTATTAACATGCTTAGGAGCATATTGGTTTTGGTTTTTTTTAAGAGTGGATGTTTCTGCTGAAGCACACTCAGTTTTTAGAATTATAAAAGCAGATTTATTTGTTTTAGCATTAGTATTATCATCGACTTTTGGTTTAGCGTGGTCCTACTTTCAATATTCTGGCTCATCAGGTTTAAGTGTTTTATTTTTAGTTTTGTTTGCAGTTGCTAATATAGTTTTATTCGGTGGTGTTTATTGGTCGAAATTTGCACATATGTTCTACAAGCCTGGTGCGGCTATTCAAAAAAATTTAGCAGAAGCTGATGGTTCAAGAGATAATTTGCCTCCACCAGCTGAAGCTCCAGAACAATATGGTCTTGGAATAAAACGTGAGGCACCAAAGCATTATTAATATGATTGATAAATTTTTTAAGAAAGGTAATAAATAGATATGTCAACATTTGTATATATGACGAGATGTGATGGTTGCGGACATTGTGTAGATATTTGTCCATCAGATATCATGCACATAGACGAGACCATAAGAAGAGCAAAAAATATTGAACCAAATTTTTGTTGGGAGTGCTATTCATGTGTGAAAGCATGTCCAAATCATGCAATTGATGTGAGAGGATATGCAGATTTTGCACCGATGGGTCATAGTGTAAGAGTTAGAAGAGAAGAGGAAAAAGGCACGATCTCTTGGAGAATTAAATTTAGAAATGGTACAGAGAAAAATTTTGTATCACCAATAACAACTAAGCCTTGGGGTAAATTTATTCCAAAATTAGCTGAAGCAGACACTCCAAACCAAGGAGAAATAAATTCACAAATTTTATACAATGAGCCACAAGGTTTAAATACTGAAAAAGAACTACCAACCTTAGATAAAAATTCATTTAAGCAAGGTGTTTACTATTAATGGCTAAACACAAAACAATTATAGAAGAATGTGATGTTCTTGTTGTCGGCGGAGGTATGGCTGGTACAGGCGCAACATTCGAAGCAAGACACTGGGGAAGAGATCTAAAAATTATCTGCGTAGAGAAAGCAAATATCGATAGAAGTGGTGCAGTTGCTCAAGGTCTTTACGCTATTAACTGCTATATGGGAATGCAGTGGGGTGAGAATATGCCAGAAGACCACGTAAGGTACGCTAGAAATGATCTAATGGGATTAGTAAGAGAAGACTTAGGTTACGATATGGCTCGTCACGTAGACTCAACTGTTCATATGTTTGATGAATGGGGTCTTCCAATGATGAAAAATAAAGAGACTGGTAGATATCAAAGAGAGGGTAAGTGGCAGATAATGATCCACGGTGAAAGTTATAAACCAATTGTAGCTGAAGCTGCAAAAAAATCTGCTGATAAGATTTATAATAGAATAATGATTACTCATCTTTTAAAAGATGAAAAAAATCCAAACCGAATAGCTGGAGCTGTTGGTTTCAATGTCAGAACAGGAAATTTCCATGTGTTTAAGTCTAGAACTGTCGTTGTCTCTGCTGGTGGAGCTTCACATATCTTTAAACCAAGAGCAGTAGGGGAAGGTATGGGAAGAACATGGTATGCGCCTTGGAGTAACGGATCTGCATATGCATTGCCGATTCAAGCTGGTGCTAAAATGACACAAATGGAAAATAGGATTGTGCTTTGTAGATTTAAGGATGGATATGGTCCTGTTGGAGCATATTTTTTACATTTAAAAACATATACTCAAAATGCAAATGGCGAGAATTATGAAAAGAAATGGTATGATGCTACTAAGAAACTTGTTGGAGAATATATAGACCATCATCCAACCCCAACATGTTTAAGAAATCATGCATTTATTCAAGAAACAGCTGCAGGTGGTGGACCAATTCACATGGTTACCAAAGAAGCATTCCAAGATCCTCATTTAGAGACAGTTGGATGGGAAAATTTCTTAGGGATGACAGTTGGACAAGCAGTTGTTTGGGCATCTCAAAATATTGATCCAAAATACACTAATCCAGAGTTAACAACTTCAGAGCCATATGTAATGGGATCTCACGCAACATGTTCTGGGGCATGGGTAAGTGGACCAGAGGATATTGCTCCTGATGAGTATTTCTGGGGATACAATCGTATGATGACAATAGATGGGTTATTTGGTGCTGGAGATGCAGTTGGTGGAAGTGCACATAAATTTTCTTCAGGTTCATTTACGGAGGGAAGATTGGCATCTAAAGCTGCTGTTAAATATATTCAGGATAAAAAAGCTGACGATATTCATGTTTCTGATGAACAATTAGAGAAGTTGAAAGAGGAAATATTTAAACCAATAGAGAATTATACTGTTGGAAGGAACGAAATAACTGGTGGAACTGTTTCCCCAAGCTATATACTTCCTATTCAAGGCCTGCAGAGGCTTCAAAAAATTATGGATGAATACTGTGGAGGTTTGACAAATAATTACATGACTAACGACAATCTTCTTAAAAAAGGTATTGAACAACTTGAAATTTTAGAAGAAGACCTAGAAAATGTTGGAGCAGAGGATTATCACCAATTAATGAGAGCTTGGGAGCTTAAACACAGAGCTGTAACCTCTCAATGTGTTACTCATCATACCCTATTTAGAGAGGAAACACGTTGGCCTGGATATTATTACAGAGGCGATCATATGAAGCTTGATGATGAAAACTGGCATTGTTTAACCGTTTCTAGAAGAGATCCTGAGACAGGTAAATTTGAAATGGAGAAAAAGCCGGTTTATCACATAGTTGATGATAAAGAGAAGAAACAAGCATCTTAATAAACAACCCTACTAATGAGTATTGTCGATAAATCTGATAATGAAATTATAAGTATTGCCGATCCTATCTGGCAAAACCTTGTTAAATCTTCAAATATTAAAGATTATGGTGGATTTACAAGGGATTTATCTTCACAAATGCTTTACGGAGCAAATGAAGTCGAGCTAGGGAAACAGTGGTCAACTAATAAACTTTTGTCATCATTATCTGAAGGGTGTAAGGCAATAGGATGTCTTAGAAGAGGGAAGTACGTAACCATAGTCTATAAACAGACAAGCACAGAAGTATCTGGAGATTTCTTAGGTAGGCTAGTCTTAGGAGATGAGGGAGACGAAGTCAAAGTCTTCGGAGCAACAATTTTTTAATTTTAGCAAATATTTCTTGCAAAGTATTAAACTTGTGTTAATTGGCGGGTGTGGCTAAGATATTTATAAAAAAATCAAAAAAAATTAAATCAGTCACAATCAATTATTTCGTAAATCACGCAAAATCATTTGTATTTTTTGGCTTAGGCATTTACTGGTCGGTGATCGTAATAAGCACATTTTTAGGGTTTTAATTTTAAGCAAATTGTTGACTTTATTTCTTTAGAGGAATATCAAAAAGCATGGAGTATTTTCTTCCAATTGCTCAAGTCGAAATAAATTTACTTTTTATATTTGGATTAAGTCTTGTAGTTGGAATTTTATCAGGATTATTTGGTGTGGGCGGAGGTTTTTTAATGACACCGTTCTTAATATTTTTAGGTATTCCACCCGCTTATGCAGTTCCAAATGAAGCAAGTAATATTTTAGGAACATCTGTTTCAGGATCTACAACACATTATTTAAAGGGTACTTTAGATTACAAAATGGGATTAATGATTGTTGTTGGTGGAACAATTGGAACATTACTTGGAATTTTAACTTTTTCTTATTTTAAGGATATAGGAAAAATAAATGTAGTTATATCGCTGGCTTATATGTACATCCTAGCAATACTTGGAACATTAATGTTAATTCAAGGCGTATCCGAAATTGATAAGGCAAGAAAAAAAATTGTAGTAAAGAAAAAATTGCATACACACTATTGGATACATGGTCTTCCTTTAAGAATGCGATTTAAAAAATCAAAATTATATGAAAGTGCATTTACACCAATTATTATTGGATTAGTTGTTGGATTTATTGCTGCAATCATGGGTGTAGGAGGCGCATTTATTTTAGTTCCTGCCATGATTTATATTATTGGAATGCCAACAAAATTAATCCCAGGAACATCTTTATTTGTAACTATATTTGTTAGTGCAATTGTTACAGTTTTACATGCATTTAATTATGGAACAATTGATTTAGTTTTAGTTTTTGTACTTATTTTAGGATCAATTATAGGAGTACAACTAGGTCAAAAATTTGGAGAAAAAGTTGACAGCTCAGAATTTAAGACAATTTTAGCAATTCTTCTTTTACTCGTTGGAATAGCAATTGCTTACGACACATTTATTAAAGAAGAAAAAATCGTTGAAACAGTAATTAATGGATCTACGAGTCTTGGAAAGATTGGAGAATTTATTTTAAATTATTCTAAAGACTTACCAATATTTTACGGACTTACTTCAGTTATATTAGCAGTTGCTTTAGGAGTAGGAGCTGCTGTAATTAGAAACTATTTTTCAAAGTGGAATGCTGCTAGAGAAGCAAAACTAAAAGCCTCTTAATTTAAAATTATTCCACTTAAATAATTAATTGCAACTAAACTTACGAATCCTACAGTTAAAAGAGATACAAATCCGACTATAAACGGCTTGTATCCCATTTTATTTAAGTCTTTAAGATTTGTAGATAATCCGATTGCAGCCATAGCCATTGTTAAAAATATTTTTGAAGAAATTTTTATTGTATTAACAAAGTCGACCCACATTTCTTTTCCTGCTACATTTGTATTATAGAAAAATACATCTCCAATATTTCTTAAAATAATAAATGCAATAAAACCTAATACAAAATATGGAAAAATTTTAACAATCGAATATTTTTGATCGTTATTTTGACCCCTATTATATAGATAAGCGAACAAAGGAATCATTATAACAAGAAATGTATTTCTAATTAGCTTTGTAACTGTTGCTATATTTAGGGTTTCAGGACTGTTAAATTGTTGATCGTAAATAAGCCCAGCAGCTGCTACTTGTGAGGTCTCGTGTATTGCAGTTCCAAGAAATAAACCAACAAACAATGGATCTCCATCAAAATAAATGTTGGCAAAATACGGATATATTAACATTGCCAGAATACCGAACAATGTCATATTTGCCACAGCATACGCCACCTCACTTTTCTTTGCGTTAATTACAGGTGCTGTTGCAATAATAGCTGTTGTTCCACAGACAGTGCTACCGATCGCAATTAAGTATGACATTCCTCTTGATATTTTGAGTTTCTGAATGAGAAGTTTTATGACGATCAATACACTAATAATACAAACAATTATTAAAGGAATAGCAATTGATCCAAATTTTATAAATTCGAAAGGTTTTAATTGAATTCCTAAACAAATAATACCAAGTTTAAGAATATTCTTTTGAGTAAAGTCTAATCCAATTAAAAAACCTTCCCTAATATTAAAAATATTCCCTAAAATTAATCCTAAAATAATTGCAATCATTGCTGTTGAAATAGGACTTTTTTCATATCCCAACAATTCAATTCCAATAATATTATTTAAACCTTCAGAAAAAGAATAAAGTATAAAAGCTAAAATTATACCAGGTAATAAATTTAAAGGATGTTTTAAAGTCAAGTATAGTTAAAGTTTATGCACTTCTATAAAGTTTAGTCATCACAAATTCTTTATGACCTAAAGCTTCAGCGCATGTAAGTCTACCATTAGCTACTCTTAATGTAGCTTTTATAAGTTCATCTCCAGCTTGATCTAAGTTCATTTCTCTTGAAAGTATTTTAGATACATCAACATCAATATGTTCACTCATAGTTTTTGCTGTTAATGGATTGGCTGTTAATTTAATGACTGGCTCAATTGGATTTCCTATAATATTTCCTTGTCCTGTTGGAAATAAATGAATGTTAAATCCACCTGCCGCTTGCAAAGTTACACATTCAGCGGCTGCTGATGAAGTGTCCATAAAATATAAACCAGGCCCCTTAGTTGGTTCTTCAGCAGGTTCCAAGACATCTATAAATTGTCTTGAACCAATTTTTTGAAAATTACCAAATGCTTTTTCCTCAATAGTTGTGAGACCACCTGCAATATTTCCAGCTGTAGGTTGACTTTCAGACAAATCATCCGTTGCTTCTTTTAAAATAAAATCATTATAAGCATTCCAAGTTTTTTTAAACTTTTCTTGTGCCTCTGGGGTTTTTCCTCTTTTTTCACATACAGTCTCAGCTCCAGTTAGTTCTGAAGTTTCTCCAAAACACAAATGAACACCTAGAGGTTCTAATTTATCCATTAAGTTTCCAACAGTAGGGTTTGATGCAAGTCCAGATGTTGTATCTGACTCTCCACATTTTACAGAAATCCATAAATCACTTATTGGTCTTTCCTCTCTCTGTTTTTCAGATGCCCAAATTGAAAATTCTTGTGCTTTTTTTGAAACTTTCGCAATCGTGTCAATATCTCCAACACCTTCAATACTAAAACCTTCAACTGGTTTTCCAGTTACTGCAATTGCATCTACAATTCTTTTAGTCCATTTAGGTTCAATACCAATAACTATTACTGCTGCAACATTTGGATTTCTTCCTGTGCCGATCATAGTCCTAAAGTGCAATTCTAGATCAGCACCAAATTGCAATCTTCCATAAGAATGAGGCAATGCGATTGTCCCTTTAATGTTATTTGCAACTGCTTCTGCGCAAGCATTTGAAATATCATCCACTGGAAGTATTATCACATGGTTTCTTGTTCCGGATCTGCCGTCTTCTCTTTTATAACCTAAAAATGTTTTTGGAATTTCCATCTTACCACTTCTTAGTTTTTACATTATGAACATGAACGTGTTCACCTTTTTTAATTGACTTAACGACTTTACCAATGTCATGTCCATATTTTAAAATCGTATCTCCTTCATTTAAGTCAATCATTGCTATTTTGTGACCTAAAGGGATTTCATCCATTGATTGAATTTTAACAGATTTATCATTCTCCATTACCCAACAATTACAATCTTGGCTTGGTGTAATTTTTTCTATAACAACCACGCCTACATTATCTTTTTCGTCGTGAATTATTATATCTGTGTTTGCCATTGTGACGATTTCTTTGTTTGAAATTTGCAACAACTTATATATTAATCGGGCTCTTTAACAATTAAAAAAATAGAATTTAGGACATCATTATTATGACTAAAATGACAACCGAGGAAGCTTTTGTAAAAGTTCTTCAGATGCATGGTATAGAACATGCTTTTGGAATTATTGGGTCTGCTTTCATGCCAATTTCAGATATTTTTCCTTCAGCAGGAATTACTTTTTGGGACGTAGCACACGAAACAAATGGGGGATTGATTGCAGATGGATACACAAGAGCGACAGGAAAAATGTCAATGGTCATTGCACAAAATGGACCTGGAATAACAGGTTTAGTTACACCGATTAAAACTGCTTATTGGAATCACACACCTTTACTTTTAGTAACTCCACAAGCTGCAAACAAAACCATGGGTCAAGGTGGTTTTCAAGAAGTTGAACAGATGAATTTATTCAAAGACATGGTTTGTTATCAAGAAGAAGTCAGAGATCCTTCTAGAATGGCTGAAGTTTTAAATAGAGTTATTGAAAAAGCATTCAGAGGATCAGCTCCTGCACAAATAAATGTACCAAGAGATTACTGGACACAAGTAATTGATATTGAATTACCACCAATTGTAAGATTTGAAAGACAAGGTGGAGGTAAGGATGCAATTGATAGAGCAGCAAAATTGTTATCAGATGCAAAATTTCCAGTAATATTATCGGGAGCTGGAGTAGTAATTGGTGGCGCCATAGAAGATTGTAAAAAATTAGCTGAGAAATTAGACGCCCCTGTTTGTAATGGATATCAACATAATGATAGTTTTCCAGGAAGCCATCCTTTAGCGGTTGGACCATTAGGTTACAATGGATCTAAAGCTGCAATGGAATTGATTTCAAAAGCTGATGTAGTTTTAGCATTAGGTACAAGACTAAATCCATTTTCAACTCTTCCAGGTTATGGAATAGATTATTGGCCAAAAGATGCAACTATAATTCAAGTAGATATGAACCCAGATAGGATTGGATTAACAAAAAAAGTTACAGTTGGAATTTGTGGAGATGCAAAATTAGTTTCACAACAAATTTTACAAAAACTTTCATCAAACGCTGGCGACAACAATAGAGACGAAAGAAAAAATTTAATACACCAAACAAAATCTGCATGGCTACAAACTCTTACTAGCCTAGATCATGAGGATGATGATCCAGGAACAGTTTGGAATAAAGAGGCAAGAGAGAGAGATTCAGACCGAATGTCTCCTCGACAAGCATGGAGAGCAATTCAAGTTGGAATGCCAGAAGATGTGATTATTTCAAGTGATATAGGAAACAACTGTGCAATTGGAAACGCTTATCCAACTTTTGAAAAAGGACGAAAGTATTTAGCACCTGGCTTATTTGGACCTTGCGGATATGGTTTTCCGTCAATTTTAGGAGCAAAAATTGGGTGTCCTGATACACCAGTAATTGGTTTTGCAGGTGATGGTGCATTTGGAATATCTATGAACGAAATGAGTTCGTGTGCAAGAAAAGAGTGGCCAGCAATAACAATGGTTATTTTTAGAAATTATCAGTGGGGTGCAGAAAAAAGAAATTCAATATTATGGTTTGATGATAATTTTGTTGGAACAGAACTTGATCCAGAATTAAGTTATGCAAAAGTGGCAACTGCTTGCGGTTTAAAGGGAGTTACTGTTAAAACAATGGAAGAAACTACAGCTGCCATTAAACAATCTTGTGAAGATCAAAAACAAGGAATTACAACATTTATTGAGGTTATATTAAATCAAGAATTAGGTGAGCCGTTTAGAAGAGATGCTATGAAAAAACCTGTTCGTGTAGCTGGAATCAAAAAAGAGGATATGAAACCTCAAAAATCACTCTCAAATTAACTAAACAAATCTCACGATTATGTATATTGTATATACATAATATTTTATTTCATAATCTTTAAATTTTGAGACTAACTAATGACAATAGCTGTGTTTGGATAAATCAACTTCAAACTAGGAATAACATTAAAACATTATCAAAAAATTTAATTTGTGATTATCTAATAGTTGGCGCTGGATATACTGGTTTATCGGCAGCTAGAAAACTTTCTGAAATTAAAAAAAAATCAAAAATTATAGTTGTAGACGCACAATTGGCTGGTGAAGGTGGTAGTGGAAGAAACTCTGGTTATTTAGTGGATACAACATTAAACGATGGATTTACGTCAAATAAAGATATCAATAATTATAAAACTAAAACAAAAATTTATGATTTAGGTATTAAAACAGTCAAAAAATATATTAAAGAATTTCAAGTAGACTGTGATTGGAATGAATGTGGAAAATATTTTGCATCTTCAAATCTAAAAGATCAAGATAAAGCAATGCTATTTAGTAAACTCTTAAATGAACTGGGTTTTCAAAATGAAGTTTTAGATAAATCAAAACTTAAAGATAGGTTAGGAACTTCTTTTTACAAAATTGGAGTTTATACAAAAGGCGGTATACTTTTAAATCCTGCAAAATTAGCAAGGTCGATGGTTGGCACTTTGCCAGATAATGTTGAATTATATGAAAATACAGAATTATTAAATTGGAAAAAAGTTACAAATAATATTGAGTGCCAATTTAAAAAAAATCAAATTAAAACAAAAAAAATTATTTTTTGTACTAATGGGTTTTTAAAATCATTAAATATAAAAAAAAATTTTAGTTTTCCAATAACTTTAACAGCCAGCATGACACGTCCTTTAACAGAAAATGAATTTAAAGAAATAGGGTCTCCAAAGGAGTGGGGCGTGTTACCAATTAGACCCATGGGAGCAACCGTTAGAACTACTAAAGATCGTAGAATTTTAATTAGAAATACTGCTGAAGTTGAAAATCCATATTCAATGGACATATCAAAATTAAATAAAAGATCTCAATTACACCATACTGGAATAAAAAAAAGATTTCCAAATTTACCTGATAATATTATCGAAAATAGCTGGTCTGGAATTGTTTGTCGAAGTGGAAACGGTTCACAAATTTTTGAAAAAATTGACAATAATATTTATGCTGCAGGTTGTTACAATGGCTCAGGTATTGGTGTTGGAACTTTATTTGGCGAACAAATAGCAATAATGGCGTCAGACCAACAATCTGATGAAATATCTGTTATACAAGATAGAAAAAAACCTAATTGGTTACCACCTCAACCCTTTTTAAATCTAGGAATTTACACTAGATTAGCTTACGAAAGAATTAGAGCAAGGTCCGATGTTTAAAATAAATAAAAACTTAAAAATTTTTCTAATTATACTAACAGCTTTTCTTTTTCTTTTTTTTACAAAAGGAAAATATGGGGAATTTAGCAAAAGTAAATCTATCAAGTCATGTATGATTGCTCAAAAGAAAATACTTAAAGATAAACCCATAGAGGAAATCAAGGTTTTTTGCGAAGAAGAGATCAATAAAAATATAAAATAATGAAAAAATCTAAAAGATCCAATGTAGATCCTTTTATTGTAATGGATGTTATGGAAGCTGCTAGAAAAGCAGAGCAGGCAGGTAAAAAAATTATTCATATGGAAGTGGGGCAACCAGGTACGCCTGCTCCAAAGCTTGCAAATGAGTATATAAAAAAAGAATTAAAAAATAATAATCTTGGATATACTGTTACCTTAGGCTTACCTCAGTTACGATCTAGAATCTCAAAATTGTATGGCGATTGGTACAATATTGATTTAAATCCAGAGCGAGTAATTATTACAACAGGTTCTTCTGGAGGATTTATACTGTCGTTTGCAACATTATTTGATGCAGGAGAGAGAGTAGGTATAGGATCTCCAGGATATCCAAGTTATAGACAAATCCTCAAAGCTCAAAATTTAGTACCTGTTGATATAGAAACAAAACTTCAAAACAAATATCAACCCACTTCAGAAGATATAAAGAAAAATAATTTAAATGGAGTATTAGTTGCATCTCCAGCTAATCCAACTGGATCAATGTTAAATAAATCTTCTCTAAGAAAATTAATTGAATGTTCTAAAGAACATAATGTTAGTTTTATTAGCGATGAAATATATCATGGATTAGAATATGAGAGTAAAGCGGTCTCAGCATTAGAAATAACAGATCATTGCTATGTAATAAATTCCTTTTCAAAATATTTTTCAATGACAGGTTGGAGAGTTGGATGGATGATTGTTCCAGAAGATCATGTAAGACAAGTTGAAAAAGTTTCACAAAATTTATTTATTTGTCCCCCACATGCCAGTCAAATTACTGCTCTCGCTGCATTGGATGCTAAAGAAGAGTTAGATCAAAATGTAAACGTCTATAAAAAAAATAGAGAAATTTTATTAGAGGAATTACCTAAAGCAGGCTTTACAACTTTTTCACCACCAGATGGAGCTTTTTATATTTATGTTGATATATCTAAATTTAGCAATGATAGTTTAAGTTTTTGTAAGAAAGTTTTAGATGAAGCGGGTGTTGCTATAACTCCAGGCTTAGATTTTGATCAAAAAAGGGGAGCAAATACAATTAGATTTTCTTACGCTAGAAGCACTGAAGATATAATCGAAGGGGCTAAAAGAATTAAAAAATTTATGTCTAGTTATAATTAAAATTAATTCACTCAAATTGATCACATTATATCTATAAACCTAAGCAATAATTACATAATGTTATTTTATGAAACAAAAAGGTTTCACTTTAATTGAACTGTTAGTTGTTGTAGCAATAATTGGGATATTGGCAGCAGTAGGTGTAGTTGCCTATAGTGGCTACACCTCAAGTGCAAAAAAAAATGCTGTCAAGTCTCGTCATGATATGCTCGTAAAATTATATAAAGCAGAATTTGAAAAATGTAATGTTGGTGAAAAAGTTAATTTACTTAATAATATAGTTGATATATGTCCATATGTATTAGATCCCAGCAAAAGACATATAAGATTATTAAGAAATATACTTATATTGCATATAAACGACACAATGAAGTTTAAAAATATTTACAACAAAGATGAGGATGCAGCTACAAATAAAGGATTAAACTCAAGGTTTTGTGACATTGGAGGAATTTGTCTTAAAAGAGACACTGCTAACGAAAGAATAATAATTGTTAGTAATTATGATGACAATCAAGCAAATTATCTGACAAGTTACCTAGAACTAGATTACTAATTTTTTTTTGTTATTATAAAAATATGGCTTTATTAAATGAAAAACTAAAAATGATAACCTGTTCAGATTTCAGGATATTTTTAAAAAAAATGATTAAAGATAAAATTGAAAAAGAATGGACAGAAAGTTTTGTTGAAAACTTAAATTTAGTAATGGTTTCAAGAAATACTATTAAGAGAAGATACGAAGATAAAGGGATAGATCTAATTAAGCTTATAAATGATGTAAGTTATTACAGACATGTAAAGAAAAAAGTTAACTCTAGAGGAAATTTAGAATTTCAAGACCAACAATAATGTCAAAAAGATATAGTGGTAAATCATTTAAAGACTCTAGCGTGATGAAAAAAGCAAAGTTAACTCTCAAAGAAAAAAGAAAAGCTAAAAAAGAGAAAAAGAAAAGCAGTTAGTGTCTTGGTAGACCTTCTTTTGTGTAAAACTTCCTAAGTTTTTTTAAAGACAAGTAATAAGCACTTTCTCTAAAAGATTTTTTAATTTGTTTTTTTATACTTAGTATTTCATTAAAAGAATTTCTCATTGAGTCTTCAAGACCAGAATTAGTTAAATCAATTTCATCAGCACCATGTACAATAGTTTTTATCAATTCTGGATCTGTTTTTGTATTTGTTGTTTTTTCTATGAGTTTTATCAATTCCAATAGTTTGTGTTCTTGATATCTTTTCTCCATTCTACCAAATCTAATATGTGATAAATTTTTAACCCATTCGAAATATGAAACAACAACTCCACCAGCATTTACATAAATATCAGGAAGAACTGTTACTCCTTTATTAAATAATATTTTATCACTTGCAGGATCTATTGGCCCATTAGCGGCTTCAACAATCAGTTTTGTTTTTACTTTCTCAACATTATCTTTGTTGATAACACCCTCAAGCGCAGCTGGGACTAAAATATCACACTCAACCTCAACAATTTCTTTTGGATTTCTAATAAATTTTCCAAGATCATTATTTTCAATAGTTTTTTTAAATAAAACACATTCAATTAGTTTATTAATATCTATTCCATTTTCGTTATATAAAATTCCATTATACTCACCAATTGCAATTATTTGTGCATTATCTCTATTATAAAGCTCATAAGCTAAATGTCTTCCAACGTTACCGAACCCTTGGATAACAATTCTATTATCTTTTAAATTTTCATTTAATTTTGCTTTTTTAACTTCTTCTTTATTTCTAAAAAATTCTCTTATTACCTCTTCAATACCTCTTCCTGTTGCCTCAGTTCTTCCTGCAATTCCTCCTCCATGTCTTGGTTTACCGGTCACACATGCTCTATAATTAATATCTTCTGGTCTTAAAGATTTATAAACATCTTTAATCCATCCCATTTCCCTCTCAGAGGTTCCAACATCAGGCGCTGGAACATTTATTGCAGGAGAAATAAATCCTTTTTTAATTAATTTTGTTGCAAAAGTTTTTGTAATATTCCTTAATTGATTTTCATTGTACTCATTTGGATTTATTCTTAATCCACCTTTAGATCCACCATAAGGAATATCAACTATTGCACATTTATAAGTCATTAATGCTGCAAGCGCCTCTGTATCATCTTGATCCACAGAATTTGAATATCTTAATCCACCTTTACTAGGCAGAATATGTTCTGAATGAACTGCTCTCCAACCAGTAAAATTTTTTATTCCACCATCAATTTCGACCCCAACATTAACTTTAATTAATGAATGTGTTGCTTTTATATGTTCAAGTAAATCTGAGGTAAAATTTAAATTTTTTGCAGATTGCTCAACATAATGGTCTACATTCTTTTTAAAAGACATTCCTTATTAAATCAATTTTAATTAGTTTATTAAAGAATATTTATGTTCAATTTAGGCTAATGATGTCATTATTAATAATGAAAGTTATAACAAAAGTGTTAAGAAAAAAGTTAATCGAAGAGGAACTAACTTGTTCTTGTTAATAACATCAGAGATACGCCAGATATAAATATTAATATTCCAAACAATTCAATTTTACTTAGTTTTTCTTTAAATAAATATTTAGACGATACGAAACTAAAAAGTATTTCAATTTGTCCAAGTGCTCTAACAAATGATGATTGAATAAGTGTAAATGCATAAAACCAGGATAGAGTGGCTAGAAAACCGGATAGACCAGCCAAACAAGATGTAAACTTATTGTTATATAGTTTTTTAAATTCAGATTTTTCAAAAATAAGAAGGTAAATAGTTAGTATAAAAGTTTGGATAAGTAGCCCAAAAAATAAAGTGCTTAATGCTTTTTCAAAATTAGATGAAATATTTTCTAATGATAAGGCAGCAGCTCGAAAATAAACAACGCTAAGTCCTAAAAACAATCCAGTAATAAGACCAATTAATGTTGTTTTTGAAAATAAATTTTTAATAAAAAAATTTACATCTTTTATAGTCATTATTATTACTCCAGTAGTTGCTATTATAATTCCAATTACACCGGCAGCATTAAGCTTATCACTCAAAACAATGTATTCAAAAATTGCAACCTGAATTACCTCAGTTTTACTTAATGAAGTACCAACTACAAAATTTGAAAATCTAAATAAATATAAGAGACTGAAAGTAAACATTATTTGAAGTACAGAGCCAAAAAATGTGTAAATAATGAAATTTGAATTAAATAAAATTACTGAAATGATTGAAAAATTTTGAAAGTAAGAGAAAAATAATATTGTTGCAAAAGGTAAAGCAAAAACAAACCTAACGTAACTTGATGCAATTAATGAAAGATCTTTATTTAATTTTTTTTGTAACGATGATCTTAAATTTTGGAAAAAAGCACCAAAAAACGTAAATATAATCCAGTTCATAGTTGATTATTAATATTGTATTTAATTTTAAAGTCGACTTTAATAGTTAAAACTAACAAATTAGAGGGAAAAATGAAAATCTTAAAAAAAATAATATTTTCTTTCATCTTTGTTTCAATTGCGAGTGCAAGTTTTGCCGAAACAAAAATGAGAATAACGCTTCAACTTCCTTTGAAAGCGCATTTAGGTCAAAATCTATTAGTGTTTAAAAAAGAATTAGAGGCTAGATCAGATATTAAAGTTGAAATTTACGACTCTGCTCAATTATATAAAGATAAAGAGGTACCACAAGCAGTCGGGTCAGGAGCTATTGAAGCGGGTGTTGCATCAATTACTAGGTTTGCAGGAACAAACCCTGAAGTAGATATATTTTATTTACCTTTCCTTTTTGACTCTGAGGATAAAATTAGAAAAGCAACAAGTGCTGGATCAGAAATTAGAACAATTTTAGACCCTGCTATTGCAAATACTGGAGCAGTACCGCTTTATTATCAAGCTTATGGATCAGCAATTATGCTATCAAATGGTGGACCAATGAAGTCTCCAGCTGATTTTAAAGACAAAAAAATTAGAGTTTTTGGAAAAACACTTGGAGCTTTCGTAACTTCATTGGGTGGTAAACCAGCACTGATTTCAGGATCAGAGCAGTATCTTGCATACCAAAGAAAAACAGTTGATGCAGGTATGACAGGTGTATCGGGAGTAAAATCTCGTAAACTCTATCAAGTTATGGATACATTAACAGTAACAAATCATGGTGACATAGAATTTGTTGTGGTTGCAAATGATAAATGGCTTAATTCTTTGACACAAAAACAAAGAGATGCCATTGCAGAAGCATCTAAAGTTGCAGAAAAAGCTGTAAGAGATGATATGGCAAATATTGAAGCTGGAGCTTACAAAGAAGCAAAAGAGAACGGAATGAACATTGTGAAATTATCTAGTTCAGAAGTATCTGCGCTTAAAAAAGCATCTTCATCTGTAATTGAAGACTATATTTCTAGAACAGGTGGTTCTGGAGGTGTAGGAGATAAGCTAGTAAAAGCTGCAAATAAACTTTAAGAAAAATTAACCCCGCATACTCTTATGCGGGGTTTTTCTCATGGAAATTTACAACAAAGTTATAAAATATTCTGGCTATTTAGCTTCGGCTTTATTTATATCTATAGGATTTATAGTTTCTTATGAAGTTATAATGAGATATTTGTTTAATTCTCCAACTGTATGGGTAAATGAGATTTCAAGATTTCTTCAAATCTGGGCAACTTACTTGGCTCTTACATATTCATTTCATAAAAAAGAATTTATTAGAATTACAGTAATTTATGACAAATTAAATGATGCTGGAAAAAGATTTTTAGACCTTATTAGTGCTATATTTATATTAACGTTTAGTTGTTTTGTATTATATTTTGGCTGGTTAATAGCTTACGACTCTTTAAAAGTTGGTAGAACCAGTTCTACAATTTTAGACGTTCCTTCATTCCTCACAGAATTTGCAATACCACTCTGTTTTGGTTTTTTAGTTATAAGAGTGTTCTTAGAAATTATTAATTACTTTAAAGATTTGTTTAAATGACTGTTGCAATAATTTTATTCATATTATTTTTTGTTTTATTTCTAGGAGTTCCGATTGCTTTTGGATTGGGAACAATAGGATTAGGATTAATGATTTTTGGTGATATTTCACCATTAATGGTACCCCAGACATTTTACAGTGTTGCTGATAATTTTATTTTGTTGGCAGTTCCAATGTTTTTAATGATGTCAAATATTTTGCTTAAGGCTGGAGTTGGAGAAGATCTATTTAATTTTGCGCAAAGTTGGGTTGGTAATTTTCCTGGTGGTTTAGCAATAGCCACAATAGTTTCATGTAGTATTTTTGCAGCAATATCAGGATCTTCTGTTGCTACAGCAGCCACTATATCAACAGTCGCTTTTCCAGCAATGATAAATAGAGGTTACCATAGAAATTTTACATTAGGAATTCTTGCAGCTGGAGGGACACTCGGCATTTTAATACCCCCATCAATTCCAATGATTGTCTATGCTTTCGTGGTAGAAGAGTCTGTTTTAAGCATGTTTCTCGCTGGAATTGGGCCTGGTGTTTGTTTGGCACTATTTTTTATTTTCTTTTCTGTAATTTATGTAAAATTTTTTAATAAAGAAGTTGTAAATGTTAAAAGCACATTAGAGGAAAAAATCAAATATACCAAAAGAGGATTACCAATTTTATTGATGGCATTTATTATGCTTGGAGGTATTTATGCCGGTATATACACACCAACAGAAGCCGGTGGAATTGGTTTTTTGATATCATTTATTTATGTTGTTGCTAAAAAAAGATTAAATTTTAAAGGTTTTATTGAAGCTGGTCTTGAAACCATGAAAACGACAGTAACAATTTTTATCATTATTGCTGGCGCTAAAATCTTTGGTAAAGCAATTTCACTTTATAGAATTCCACAAGAATTATCATCATTCATTGTAACCAACATTAACGAGCAAGGTTTATTTATTTTGGTTGTGTGCATTACATTATTAATATTAGGTTTTATTATGGAAACTCTCTCATTGATACTTATTATGATGCCAATATTTTCTATTTCAATTGCAGCAATGAATATAGATTTAATTTGGTTTGGAATTATTTTTACACTTATGATTGAGTGTGCATTAATTACTCCTCCTGTAGGATTGAATATTTATGTCCTGCAAGCAATTGGAAAAGCAAAAATGTCAGAGATAGCGAAAGGCGTAATACCTTTTGTGATAATTATGTTATTTACAGTTTTTGTAGTTTACTTATTTCCCGATTTAGCTTTATATATACCTTTTAAATTATAATTATGTTTTCAAAAATAAAATCAAAAGATAAAGCAGCTAAACTTAAAGAGCGCTTAAATAAAAAAGAAATCATAGTAATGCCAGGATGTTTTGATTCTCTCTCGGCAAAATTAATTGAAAAAGAGGGTTTGGAAATTGGTTTTATGTCTGGCTTTAGTGTTTCGTCTACCAGACTTGGAATGCCTGATACTGGTTTAATCTCATTTTCTGAAATGGCTGATCAAGTAAGAAATATTTGTAATTCAACATCTATACCAATAATTTTTGATGGTGATACTGGATATGGAAATTCTGTAAATGTGTTTAGAACAGTACGTGGTTATGCGGATGCTGGAGCAGCAGGAGTAATGATTGAAGATCAAAAATGGCCAAAAAAATGTGGTCACACAAAAGGCAAAGATGTTGTTGACTTAGATGAAGCTAAATCAAGAATTAAAGCAGCAGTAGATGCCAGCAAATTTGGAGATAAAGATATTTTAATTATGGCTCGAACAGATGCAATTGCAACTAGAGGCTTGGATGATGCAATAGAGAGAATGATATCTTTCTCAGAAATTGGCGCTGATATTTTATTTATTGAAGCAGTAAAATCTAAAGATGATATGAAAAGAATAATTAAGGAAGTCCCAGGTCATCATATGATTAATTTAATTGAAGATGGAGATACGCCTTTATTAGAGATAAATGAGTTAGAGGAAATTGGCTATAAAATAGCAGTCATGCCACTTACTTTAATGAGTGCTTCAGTTAAAACTATGCAGGAATGTTTGAAAAATATGAAGAATAAAGTTTATAACACAAATGTTTCAAAATTCTCTGAGTTAAGGGATATAGTAGGTTTCAATGAGTATTATGAAATTGAAGATAAATATAAATAGAGATAATTGTAACTAAAAAATTTCACAAAGTTTACTTAAAGCAAACATCCCAGGATCATCAAATTCTTTTGTTTTGTCTTCAAACATTCTTGCTCTACCAATCAAAATTTTTTTTCCTTTAAAATTCTCTAGAGCTTCTAAACAAGCTGATTTAATATCATCATTATAATTAGTACTTTTCTTCATTTTTTTTATTATTAAATCAAGTGTATCTGCAATTGTTTTATCACCTAAATTTGTTTTACCTCTCTCTAAAATTGTCTTAAGAGCTGTCTCAAAAAAACTGATTATATCATTATGATCACAATGTGTTTTACCTTGCATTTTTTTTGAAATATTCATTAATGAAAATGCTATTAATGTCCCAAAACTAGATCCTGACTTTTTAACAAAAGCTTTTGAGCAAACCATAAAATTTTCACCCATATCGTTACTTAAATATACTTTATTTTTCTGGATTTCTTCTAATCCATGAAGAATGGTAATACCTAAATCTCCGTCTCCAATTTTAGCATCAGCAGAGTTGAAATCATCGTAATATTTTTTGGACTGGTCAAATAATTTATCCAATATTATTATTAAATTTTCTTTATTTAACATTTTAATTTGTCCAGAACGGACAATAAGAAGGAGCTAATAAATTTTCTTTAATATTTTTATTAAGTTTTAAAACAGTTACAGACATTCCTGCCATTTCCATTGAAGTTGCATACCTTCCAACATAATTTTTAAAAATTTTTATTTTTTTTTTGTTAAAATTTTCGACAACTCTTCTTGATACAATGTAAAGTTCTTCAAGTGGAGTAGCTCCTAGGCTATTTATCATTAACCCGATCTCTTGATCAGACAAATCGAAATCAGCTAGTATTCGATTACATATATCATCTGTCAAATCATTTGCTGACTTTAATTTTTCTCTTGAAATACCTGGTTCACCATGAATACCCATTCCTATTTCTATTTCATCATCATTAATTTCAAATGTAGGTTTTCCAGCCTCAGGCAATATACAAGGAGAAAGAGCAACGCCTAATGTTCTAATTTTTGAATTAGTTTCAAGTGCTATTTCACAAACATCTTGAAGAGATGCCCCCGTTTCAGCTAACGCCCCTGCAACTTTAAAAACAAATATCATACCAGCAATACCTCGTCTTTTTTCTTTTTCTTCAGGTTTTGCACTCGCAATATCATCTGTAACTATAACAGTTTTAGTTTCAATACCTTCGTCTTTTACTATTTCACAAGCCATTTCAAAATTCATTACATCTCCACCATAATTACCCAAAAGGCAAAGCACTCCGTTACCATTATTTGCATTGCGAATTGCAGATGCTATTTGTTCAACAGATGGTGAAGCAAAGACAGATCCTATCGCACAACTATCTAACAATCCTTTTCCAATATAGCCTGTAAAAACTGGCAAATGACCAGACCCTCCACCGGTTACTAAACCAACTTTATTTGAGGACTTTATTGCACGAGTAATCACTCTCGAATTATCTGAAGCTAGTGAATAAATATTCGGGTGGGATTTTATAAGTCCATCAATTGTTTCATCAACAAAATTACTAGGGTTGTTAATTATTTTTTTCATTTACATAATGTACATTACTATTAATTTAGTAACAAATATGAATACTATTAAATGATTAGAGAAAATGGCTTCACATTAATTGAACTATTAATTGTTGTAGCAATCATAGGAATATTAGCTGCCGTAGGACTCCTTGCTTATGATGGGTACACAAAAAGTGCTAAAAGAAATTCAGCTGAAATCTTGTGCAAGCAAATTATAAAAGAAGTTAAAACCAAATGGACAGGCTGTCAGTCAGGGGTTCCATGTTATTTGAAAAGTTCAAATTCAGGAAAACTTGACAAGAGTGCAGACTGGTGCATATTTAATTCATCAAATCCATCTAAAACAGATATGAGAGCTCAAGCTTTTGTTGGTCATTACGGAACACATTCTCAAACAGGATATATATGGGGTCCACGAAATCCTTACAGAACAAATGTTGCAGCTGTTAATACTTCATGTCCAAGTGATGATAAACTAAAACCCGGATGTATTGAGATAATCGGAACAGATAAAGACAATTCAAATTGTGGTCATTGTAATCCTCCAATTAAAGCAGGTGAGTTTATTTTTCAATGCTATAATTTAGATTCTAATGGCAAACTCACAAAATATAGAGAACATTTTCAAACACAGTAAAAATATGCTTAAATTTTTCTCATTAATTTACCAAAATTTTTAAAATTGTTAACTTATAAAATGAAAAATTTATTTGTAATTATCTCAATTTTTTTTCTTACGGGGTGTGGTAATGCATTATCTAATCTAGGTGATAGAATTAAAGATCCACCTGGATACAGAAATCTCTCAGATAGACAAGTATGTATAAAACATTTTGAACATTTGGCTTATAACGAAACTTTAAATAAAACGCTTTCATCAAACGTAATTGAATTAAGAAATTTAGATTGCAGTCAATATGCTGCTGAAGAAAATAATATCTTGTTAAAGAAACAACAAAAACAAAAAATTAAATGTTGGACAGTCGATGGTATTACTAAATGCTATAAATATTAGAATTCAATCAAAGTATAGAGATAAATTTTTGATATAGATTTAATTTATGCATTGTTTGATGCAAAAAGATTATAAATATGCAAAAGCAAAAAAAATCAAAATTAATAGTAATTGGAATAGTAATTTTACTTACAGGATATGTAATAAACCAATTCTTTAAAAGTAATGAGCAAAAAGATCGAATTATTAAACATGATATGATGATTGGTGTTTGTGCAAAAAATAAAGCAAGTGTTGAATCCAATAATTATGAAAAACTTAAAACTCATGAAGATATTAAATTAGAATTACAGACTAATGAAACTTTCAATAAATTATTCAAAGAATGTGAAAAAGAATTTAAAAAAGCACCTAAAGATTTCAGAGCTAAATGGAATTATAAGGCAAAATGGGACGGTAACTAAACTATAATTTAAAGTGAAAAAAATTTTATTAATTATATTTTACAGTATATCTATTTTTAACTATTCTAGTGTGATGGCTAGCGAGGAAGCAAAATATGATATTATAAAATCAACTGATGTGTATGAAATTCGTAAATACGCAGATCGTTTAGCTGTAGAAGTAGTGAGTACAACTGGAGACAATAGTTTTAGAAAGTTATTTAATTATATCTCAGGTAAAAATAAGAAAAATCAAGAAATTAAAATGACAATCCCAGTAACGCAAACAGAGAAATCTGGAAATATGACGATGCAATTTTATCTTCCATCAAAATTTAATAAAGATAATGTTCCATATCCTACAAACTCCGATGTAGAAGTAATTATTATTGAAGGCGGGTACTATGCTGTAATTAGATATTCTGGTAGGGCATCAGAGAAAAATTTTATTAAACATAAAAGTATTTTAGAAGATCAATTAACTAAAGATAATATTCAAATTCAAAGCTCTCCAATCAAAGCAACTTACAATAGCCCTTTTACTCTACCAATAATGAGAAGAAATGAAGCAATGTTTAGGGTTGAATATAAAAATTAGAGAACAACTAAATCTAATTTTTGTTTACCTAATCTTTCATTACCATTTTCTGTCACAAGATAAGTCTCTCCCAAATTCATTGCTAAATTACTCTCTGAATCCATCAAGATCATATGCATAAAGAACACGTTTCCCGATTGAATAACATATGGATTTCCAGTGTATAGCATTGGCCAATCCATCCAGTTGGGAGAAAAAGTTGCTCCTAGCGAATAACCGCAAGCATTCATTCTTGCATTTTTAAATCCATGATCATCAAATGTTTTTGCATGGATATCAAAAACTTCACCAATTTTGTTTCCAGGTTTTAATTTATTCTCACAATTTGTTAATGCCTCAACACAAGCTTCATGCATCTTAAAATGTTTTTGATTTGCTTTACCGATCGGAATAGTTCTAAACATCGCCGAATGGTAGTGTCTATAAGCACCAGCCCACTCAATAGTTAGCTGATCTTCTTTGTTTAAAATTTGTTTTTCAGCTTGATATCTACACAGTAGGGCATTTTTTCCTGAACCAATAATAAATTCATTAGCTGGATAGTCACCACCACCTTCAAAGATAACTCTATTCATTTCAGCTAAAATTTTAGCTTCGCTCGCACCAGATTTTGCATATTTCCACACTTCTTCAAGTGCCAAATCAGCTAGGTTCGCAGCCTTTCTAACATATGTTATTTCTTCTTCAGATTTTACCACTCTTAGTTTTGTAATTAATTCTGATTTATCCTCAATTGAACAGTAATCTTCCAAAGATTGATTTAATTTAATTGCATTTCTACCAGTCAATCCATAGGCCTCATATTCAATTCCAATTTTTTTACCTTTTAAATTTAACTCATCTAAAATAATTTTTAGATCATCAGTTGGATTTGAACCATCTTTATCAACCCAAATTCTTATATCATTAATATTTGATGTGTTTTGTGCTTGCCTTAGATCTGGCGCTCTTGTTAATAAAATTAAATTACCTTTTTGATCTAAGACTAAAGTTTGGAAAAAAACGTATCCAAATGTATCATAACCAGTTAACCAATACATAGACTCTTGTCTAAACATCAACAGAGCATCGATGTTTTGCTCCTTAATTGAATTTAAAATATATGATTTTCTAGATTTAAATTCCTCTTTAGAAAAGTGAAGTGCCATTACCTGATATTAACACTAACAGAGCCAATTTTATCAATAGTACCTTTGTATAATCCTTTTCCTTTAAAGGGCACAACACCTACAGTGGAACCCGTGAAAACATAAAAGTCTTTATTTAAGTTTATTTTTTCTTTTTTGACTTTATTTAAAACAAATCTTAAACAATTTAATGGATTGATATAAACAATATTTGTATTACCAGTAACTTTCAAACCATTTTTTTTACTTTCTAATGAAGTTTTTAAATTATTTAAGTTAAGTTTTTTAAATTTGATTTTTTTTCCAACTATAAACTTAATATTAAATCCAAAATCACTACAAATATCTCCAAGGTAATTAAATTGCTTATTTCTTTGTCTAAATCCAACAATTTCAAAACAAGGCCCCATAAATTTTATAAATTTAGAAATATTATTTTTTGTAACTTTACCTTTAAAATCGAAGAAAGATTTCTTTATTAAATAATAAACCTCAACCTCAATACCTTTGGTATTTTTATATATCTTTACGTTTTGACCTGATTTAAGAAATCTTTTTTTAAAAATTTTTGCAATAAAGGGCTCTTTTTCTCCTAGTTTTTTAAGAGCTTGAATTCCTGTTCCACCTGCTTTTATACCTATGGTTTCATCACTAACTTTATCTTCACATAGTTTCCTAACTTTATTAGCTAGATTAATATTTTTACAATATTTTACTGGGATGGGATTTATAAACGTATTTGTATTATAAGCTTTTACTAATTTATTAGCTATATGATTAATTTCACTTTTCATAATTTGAGCTTATTGAAGAATGCTCATAGGATCAAGTCTCGTTTGAAACCAATTTATTCTAAAATCAAGATGTGGACCTGTTGATCTACCAGTTGAACCAACTGTTCCAATAATATCGCCCTGTTTAATCTCATCACCAACATTCACCATTATGTCCTCTAAGTGTGAATATATGGTAGATATACCATGACCATGATCCATTATTATTGTCCCACCTGTATAATAAAGGTCATCCTCAGCCATAGTAACAATTCCAGAGCCTGATGATTTTATTTTCGTGCCTTTTTTTGCTGCTATATCAATTCCATAATGAGGCCACTTTGGTTTTCCATTGAGAATTCTTTGACTTCCATACACTCCACTTATTATACCTTTTACAGGCATAATAAATTGATTGGTAAAAAATGTTAAATCTGAATTAATTGCTCTTGCTTTTCCAATCCTACCATTTTCCTCTTTAATTCTTTTATAAACAGACTCAGGTGGAGTAACTTTATTTTCAGGCAAACCATCTATTCTTTGAATGTTATACTTTCTTTTAAAGACTTTTTTAATTACATTATTTTTTTTTCCATTATTAACTTCTGTAATTTCCAAATCAAATTTTCTATCTCTATCAATTCCAAATACAAAATATCCATCTTTGGATACTTTAACCTGCTTTTTATCAATAAATACTTTTGAACCTATTTTCGCTTTACCTAAAATGAAATGTCCCTGTAAAAACTTACCTTGAAACTCAAGTGCTTGTGTATGAGTAGAGAATATAATTGCTATAAAAAGCAATATTTTCTTCATTATTTAGCTGTCCATCCTCCATCTATAAGAATAGATGTTCCTGTAATCATTGCAGCAGCATCAGATGCTAAAAAACATACAGCAGTTGCAACATCGCTTTCTTTAGCAGCTTTACCCATTGGTATCCCATCAAGGGCAAGTTTTTTAAATTTCTTGTTCTTAAAAAATTTTTTAACCATTGGTGTTTCAACAAAAGTAGGGGCAACAGTATTCACTCTTATATTTCTATTTGCTAATTCAACACCCATACCTTTAGTTAGACCTTCTATACCAAATTTAGTCATGTTATAAACATTTCGGCCGGACATTCCCACATGTCCAAGCTGTGAAGACATGTTAATGATAGATCCACCTCTTTTTTTATTCTTAAGCATTTTTTTCACAACTAATTGCGCAACGTTAAAAGCAGACTTAAGATTAAGATCAACAAGATAATTCATGCTCTGTTGTTTTACCTTTTCAAATGGTTCTGGTAAATTTGTTCCTGCATTATTAACCAAAACGTCGATAAATTTAACTTTTTTTAACTTCTCACTTAGATCGCTATAATCCATTACATCACAGTGAATTTTAATTAGTTTACTTTTTGCTTTTTTTATATCTTTTTCTAATTTGTCTAAATCTGATTTTGTTCTACTTAATCCTATTATTATTGCCCCAGCTTCAGCTAATGCTATGGCGCACGCTCTACCTAAACCTTTACCCGCTCCAGTAACAAGAGCATATTTATTTTTTAAATTTATCTTTTTAAAATACATTAAATAAGTAATTTTATATCAGTATAAATCAGATCTAAAGCCACAATTAATATTGCAAATAAACCTAACCACGCAATCCATTTATATTTTTTTATCCAATTTGAAATTAACGTTGCGGCAGTAGCCATTAATATGATCGATAAAACAAGGCCAAAAACTAACAAACTATAGTGATCTTTCGCAGCTCCCGCAACACCTAAAACATTATCTAAACTCATTGTAAAATCTGCAAGTAAAACAGTAAAAATTGCTTTAAAAAAACTTGAGTTATCAACTTTTATATTACTTTCTTCGTTGCCACTATTTTTTATTACATCGATATAAAGTTTGTAAACAATATAAAGTAATAACAATCCTCCGATTAATCGTAGTCCAGTGATTTGGAGCAAATAGGCTGTAATCAAAGTTAAAATAATTCTTAAAATTACTGCACCTCCAATTCCCCAAAATATAATTTTCTTTCTTTGATCTGGAGGAAATTGGGATGCAACCATTCCAATAATGATCGCATTATCGCCAGCTAATACCAAATCTATAAATATTATTTGTAAAAGGATTGTAATTTGTTCAGGTGAAAACATTTATGAGTTCAATATCATATCTGCACCTTTCTCAGCAATCATTATAGTGGGTGCATTAGTGTTTCCAGATGTAATGTTAGGCATTATAGATGCATCAATAACTCTTAAGTTTCGTATTCCATGGACTGATAATTTATCATTAACGACCGCGCTATCATCATTTCCCATTTTACAAGTTCCAACTGGGTGAAATATTGTTTGAGTAAAATCACTACCAGCTTTAACTAATTCTTCATCATCAGTGATATGTACTCCCGGTCGATATTCTTCAGGTTGATATTTTTTAAAAGTTTCAGTCTCTAGCATAATTTTTCTCACAAGCTTTAAGCTTTTGGCAGCAACTATCCTGTCATCTTCTGTAGAAAGATAGTTCATCTTAATTTTTGGATTATCTCTACTATCATTACTAGTTATATTAATTTCACCTCTGCTTGTAGGCCTGATGTTTGCAACAGTTGGTGTTATACCTTCAAAATTGTGCATTGGAGTTACCCCCAATATATCTGTACTTAGTGGCTGAACATGAAATTGTAAGTTTGGTGTAGCTCGTGATGGATCGCTTTTAGTAAAAGCACATACTTGACTAGCACCCATTGTTATAGGACCACTTTGTTTTAAAATATATTGAATACCCATTAAAAACTTGGAATATAAACTTTCAACATCCCTATTTAGTGATTTAATATTTTTTAATTTATAAACTGGCCTAAACATTAAATGGTCTTGTAAATTTTTACCCACACCCTTTAGTTCATGCACAATATCTATTCCTTGATTTTTAATTTTTTCACTGTCTCCAATTCCTGATATTTGTAATAGATGTGGCGATCCTATTGCTCCAGCAGATAAAATAACTTCCTTGTTTGCTTGTGCATGATTTAATTTATCACCTGTAAAAAAACTTACACTCTCTACAGACTTATTATTAAAATTAAGTTTTTGAACATGGGCATTAACTATAATTTTTAAATTTTTTCTTTTTTTTACTGGATTCAAATAACCTTTCGCAGCGCTACATCTTAATTTAAGACCAAATTTGCTATGACTGGTAGTAAATTGAAAGAAACCAACTCCAAAATTATCCCCTTTATTAAAATCAATTGTTTTTGGAATTCCAACTTCCTCAGCAGCATTTTGAAACTCATCAAGTAATTTTAAATTTATTTTTTTATTTGCAACAGTTATTGGCCCACTATCATTATGAAATTCACTTTTTCCTAATTCGTTGTTCTCAGATTTTAAAAAATATGGCAAAACATCATTCCAGCCCCAACCTGTATTACCGAGTTGGCGCCACACATCATAATCTTCTTTTTGACCACGTATCCAAAGTAAACCATTGATGGATGAGCTTCCACCTAGAGTTTTTCCTCTTGGATATCTGATAGATCTATTATTCATTGTTTCGTCGGGCTCAGTTTTAAAACACCAATCAACTTTTGGATTATGCATAGTTTTATAGTAACCAACTGGAATATGGATCCATGGATAAGTATCTTTTCCACCAGCCTCGAGTAGTAAAACTTTATTTTTTGGGTCTGCAGACAATCTATTAGCTAAAACACATCCTGCCGATCCAGCTCCTACAATTATGTAGTCAAAAATTTCCATAGATTAGAATATTTATAAAAAATAATAACTTAATTTAAATTTTTTATACATTTTTTATTAAATAATGTCGAATTCATGCTTGTGTATCCTAATTATTTTTGAAAGTATGCTGCACTTTAAATTTAACTGAGAGGGATAAATAATGAAAAAAATCATTTCAATGTTGTTTGCTTCTTTTTTAGTGTTTGGATTTATTTCGAACGCTAGTGCAGCAAAAACATTAAAGTGTCAGACAGTTATTAGCGCCAAAGGTGATGAGGCGGTAATGTTGAAAGACTTTACTGACAACGTAACAAAACTAACTAATGGGTCTCTTAAATTTGAGATTATGCCAGCAGGAACAGTTGTGGGTGTTAAAGAAACACTTGATGCTGTAGACAAAGGATTAATTGACTGCGGATTTGCATGGACACACTATTGGTCTGGTGAACACCCAGCAGCAATGTTATTTGGTTCTCCTGTTGCCGGTGGTGGAGTTGGAATTGACAACATAGCGTTTTTATCATGGTTCTTATATGGTGGTGGTGAGCAATTATATGACCGTCTATGGGGAGAGATGAATAGAAATATTAAAGGTTTCATGTTGCAACCAGTTGGTCCAGAGGCTTTAGGATGGTTTCCAAGACAAATCAAAAACATGGACGATTTCAGAACGTTTAAGTTCAGAACTCCTCCAGGAATTCCAGGTCAAACTTATAAAGATATTGGTATAGCATCTGTTGCAATGGGTGGGGGTGATATACTTCCAGCTCTTGAAGCAGGAACTATTGATGCTGCAGAATGGTGTTGTCCACAACCTGATAAAGTGTTTGGTATTCACAAAGTACTAAAACATTATTACTTACAAGGTTTACACCAAGTAGTTGTTAATGCTGACTTTTATATTACTGGAACAACATATGAGAAGTTCACAGATCATGAAAAATTTTCTTTGAAAATGGCTGCTGATGCTTCTTTAATGCGAGCTCTTGCTTACAGAATTAATACTAACGGTTTAGCTTTGAAAGACTTAACTGAAAACCATGGTGTAATTCTTGAAGATACTCCAGCTGATTACTTCCCAGCTTACATGGCTGCTGCAAAAGCAACTCTTGAAAAGAATGCTGCTAAAAATCCATTCTTTAAAGAAGTTTATGACTCTATGATAAACTTTGCTAACACTGCAGTACCATTTTGGTCTGGTGCACAAACATCAAATGCTAAGCTTGGAATGGCTTATGCAAATGAGTTAAAGAAAAAGTAAATTAATCAATTACAGCGGGCCCTAGGGCCCGCTCCTTTATCTTTACATGAACGATAAAAGTCCAAAACTTGATATTTCAGATGAAATGATTGCAGAGAGAAGGGGCGGCTCTGGCAAGATGCCAGAGGATATGCCTTCTTGGATGGCTAAAACAATAATTAATATTGATAAATTTAGTAAGGTCATTGGTAATATTGTTTGCTGGATTACAATTCCTTTAATGCTTGGAATGGTTTACGAAGTATTAGCTCGTAAATTATTTTTAGCACCAACTATTTGGGCATATGACATGAGTAGATTTTTTTATGGTGCACTTTTCATGTTAGGTGCTGGTTATGCTTTGTCAAAAGGTGTTCATATAAGAGCAGATTTTTTATATAGAAATTTTAAAACCAAAACTCAAGGAACAATTGATTTTTGGCTTTATTTATTATTTTATTTTCCAGGTTTAATTGTGTTTCTCTATATGACTACTGGATTTGTACAAGAATCTATAATGAGAAATGAACGTGGTATGGATACAACGTGGATGCCAATTATGTGGCCCATTAAATCATGTCTTTGGTTTGGTATTGTATTTTTATTAATACAAGGAGTTTCAGAAATTTTAAAAAGTTATTACGCAGCTACCAAAGGAAAGTGGCCTGGAGAAGAATGATTTCACATTTAATTGATCCAGCTATTTTAGGTTTCGTATTAATTGGAGTAATGCTATTTGCTATATTTATTGGATTTCCAATTTCATTTACTTTAATTTTTTTAGGTTTCGTTTTTGGATACTTGGGTTTTGGAAAATTAGTTTTTTATTTAATGACACTTCAATTTTCCATGGTTATGACAGAGCAGACCCTAGCCGCCGTCCCCTTGTTTGTTTTTATGGGCATAATGATGGAGCAAGCAGGTTTAATGGAAAGACTTTTTTCAGCATTTCAAATGATGTTAGCGAGGGTTAAGGGTTCATTATATTATGCTGTATTATTTGTTTCTGTAATTTTTGCAGCAGCTACAGGAATTGTGGGAGCCTCAGTAACTATCCTAGGAATTATGGCTGCAAAGTCTATGAACAGATCTGGTTATGATGTTAAGTTAGCAGCAGGCACAATAACAGCTGGTGGAACTTTGGGAATATTAATTCCACCAAGTATTATGCTAGTTGTTATGGGTCCAATAATGGAAATACCTGTAACTGATCTTTTTGCTGCAGCAATTGTCCCAGGAATTTTATTAGCTTGTTTATACGCTGCTTACACAACACTTAGATGCTTTTTAAATCCAAAACTGGGACCTCCCATTCCAGAAGAATTAAGAACTACAGATTTAAAAAAACTTTGGCTAGAATTTTTTTTAGGCTTAGTCCCACCTGCTGCTTTAGTTTTTGCTGCTTTAGGAAGTATTTTATTTGGTTTCGCCACTCCTACAGAGGCTGCTGGATGTGGTGCTGGCGGTGCTTTATTATTATCTTTGGCATATAAAAAACTTACGTTCAAAAAACTTCAGGATGCATTAGTTAAAACTTTAGAAATTTCTGCTTTAATTATGGTACTTGTCGCTGCCTCTAATTTTTTTGGTGCAGTATTCGCTAGATTAGGAACACCGATGGTTCTTACTGATTTTTTACTGTCACTTGAGATGAATAAGTATCTGATTTTAGGAATGATAATGGTTATGATTTTTTTACTTGGCTGGCCTTTAGAATGGGTTCCTATTGTAATGATTGTTGTTCCAATAATTTTACCTCTTGTTGAGGCTTTAGAATTTAATTTAACTTGGTTTGCTATTTTGGTTGCAGTAAATCTTCAAACCGCCTGGCTTTCACCACCTGTTGCTCTATCAGCATATTTTTTAAAAGGTGTAGTTCCAAGTTGGGATCTAAAAGATATTTACTTAGGTATGATGCAATTTATGGTCATACAAGTTATAGGTTTAGTTATTATAATATTATATCCTAAAATTGTTCTGTGGTTGCCTACACTCCTATATGGACAGTAATTTATATTGGTTTAATATATCTTTGTGATTCCAGTAAAAGACAAATATCAACTTAGAAATTGGGAACTTGTATCAATAAATCCAAATAATAGAGATTGGAGTTGGTTTGATTTCTTTAATTTTTGGGCCGTATCAATTCAAAGTATTATTGGATTTTCACTAATTGCATCCTTATATCTTTTGTACGATTTAAACAGCTTAGTTGTATTAAGTGGTACGTTATTTGCGGGCATAATAGTATTTTTTTTAACAAATTTAATAGGAAGCATCTCACAAAGTAGTGGATTACCATTTCCAGTAATTCTTAGACTTTCAATGGGCTTTAGCGGTGCAAGATATCTTGGATTGATAAGAGGATTAATCGGAATATTTATGTTTGGAGTTCAAACATTTTTTATCTCAAAATCTCTAGGATATATTTTTAGAATTATTTTATTCAAAATAGATAGCCAGTTACTTAATCATGAAATTTTATTAACTTTTTTCTTTGGTTTAAACGCAATTGATTTTTTATCTTTAATACTTTGTTTAATTATACAATTTATTCTTTTTACTAAAACAGCTGGTTTTAATAAAAATTTTATTAAATTTTCATCAATAATTATTTATGTTGGTCTTATAATATTTCTAATAATTATTATTTCTGAAAACTACGTTGCATTAATCAGCTCTCTAATTTTGAGCACAAATACTGAAAATTTTATTTCTAGAAATAATATTTTTCCATTTATTTCAGTTGTGGGAACTATGTTTGCCTATTTTTCAATTCTTTTGTTAAACTTTGGTGATTTTGCACGCTACGCCAAGAGCAAGAATGAGATGAATAAAGGAAATTTTGCTTTACTATTAAATTTAATATTATTTTCCGTTATAGCTTTATTAATTTGTTTAGGATCTGATATTATTCTTGCACAAAATTCTATTACTGTTGAAAGATTATTAACAAATCCAAATGATATAATTGGTAAAATCAACAACAATTATCTTACAATAATATCTTTGATGCTTATTTTAATTTCCTCTATTTCATCAAACCTAATTGCTAATTATATACCTTCTCAAAATACTTTAATTAATTTTTTACCCAATTCTTTAAATTTAAAAAGCTCTGGAGCTGTAATTATTTTATTAGCGCTGTTTGTATCTTTTTTTTGGCTATCAATATTTAGCCAAGGACTATCTTTAAGTGTGTTTGATACACTAGCGTCATTCTTGGGTCCAATATTTGGCGTTATTATTGCAGATTTTTACTTCGTTCAGAATAAAAAAATTAATCATAAGGAATTATTTTATCCAGAAGAGACAACTATATATATTTATAATAGCGGTTGGAATTTAAAGGCATTGTATTCTGTATTAATTGGTTTTATTTTCTCTGCTTCGACTATCTGGAATACAAGCTTATTAAACATACAATCTTTTGGATGGTTAATAGGTGCACTTGTGTCTTATATTTTATATCTACTTTTAAAAAAATAATGAATAATTTTGATCTTAAAAATAAATTTGCAATTATAACTGGAGGAGCTCAAGGATTTGGTTTGGATATTTCAAAAAGGTTTATCAAGTCAGGTTGTAAAGTTCGAATTTGGGATATAGATGAAACAGAATTACTAAAAGCATCTAAAGAAATTAATAGTGATAAATTAAGTTATGATGTTGTAGATGTATCAAATTTTACTCAAGTAAAAAATACAGTAGATAAAATAGCTGAAAATTCAAAGATAGATATTTTAGTTAATAGTGCAGGTATAACTGGACCCACTTCAGAATTATGGAATTATAAAATTGAAGATTGGTCCAAAATAATGGAGATTAATTTAAATGGTATCTTCTATTGTTGTAAAGCAGTTGTTCCTTACATGATTAAAAATAACTATGGAAGAATAGTTAATATTGCATCAGTTTCCGGTAAAGATGGCAATGCTAATGCTAGTGCCTATAGTTCTTCAAAAGCTGGAGTAATTGGTTTAACAAAATCTTTAGGAAAAGAGCTGGCTTTAAATAATATTGCTGTAAATGCTGTCACACCTGCTGGAGCAAACACTAGAATTTTAAATCAAATGTCAAAAGAACATGTACAAAGAATGCTTTCAAAAGTTCCAAAAGGTAGGTT
Source organism: Candidatus Pelagibacter sp. RS40 (assembly GCF_002101295.1). Taxonomy (NCBI): domain Bacteria; kingdom Pseudomonadati; phylum Pseudomonadota; class Alphaproteobacteria; order Candidatus Pelagibacterales; family Candidatus Pelagibacteraceae; genus Candidatus Pelagibacter; species Candidatus Pelagibacter sp. RS40. The sequence goes on along the minus strand of NZ_CP020778.1, from coordinate 89,480 downwards.
TTTAGAAGTTCATGAATTAACCTCAATGGTTTGTTGGTTATCATCTGAGGAAAACTCTTTTTCAACAGCTGCAGTGTTTGATATTAGTGGTGGAAGATCTACCTACTAGGTTTAGATAAAGGCACAATAACTTCATCAATTTTAGCTATTTTTAAATCTTTTGAAATTACAGGTGATAATATAATGATTGACCAATAAATTAAGAGGTTAAAAATTGTAAATGTTTTCACAATTTTAAATACTCTTAAATTTTGTGTAATGAATGTTCAAATATTGACAATTTTTTGACTTTTTAAAAAAATATTGTATTAAAAAATTTCTAGTTTATAGCAAAGACGTGTCCAAAATTTTTTTAAAAATTTTATTGTTTTCATTTTTTTCGATCAGTCTTTCAAATGCTGAAAACATAAATGTGTTTAATTTTACAGAAAATGAAATTCAATCCTTAGAGGTTAGAAAAGTTAGAGGTGCTGATAATAAAACTGAATATTTGCTTGGCTCAAATGAAAATGGCAACTACCTTAAGGCGGTTGCTGATAATGCGGCTTCAGGACTTGGAAAAAAGGTAACTATCGACCTTAATTCTACTCCTTTCATTAACATTACATGGAAAATTGAGAAAGATTTAAAAGGAATAAATGAGAAAAGTAAAAAAGGACATGATTTTGCAGCAAGAGTTTTTGTCATAAAAAAAACTGGTTCTACAGCTTTGTCAAATAGGGCCATAAACTATGTTTTTTCAAGTAATGAAAATGTAGGAGATAATTGGCCTAGCCCTTATACAAAAAAATCTATTGATAATGTTTTATCAACAACTAATGAAAATTTAAATGAATGGGTCACTGTAAAAGCCAATGTAAAAGAGGATTTTAAAAAATTTCATGATTTAGACGTGAATGAATTAGATGGAGTTGCAATTATGGCTGATACAGATAATTCAAAAAGAAAATCAATAAGCTATTACCAAAATATATATTTTTCAGCGAATTAATTTAAAAATTTAACTTTTTGTTTAAGGAAATAACTCAGTAAGGACAACAAAATTGCTACAACAACATCTTGCATGGGTGTTGCATTTGGATAACCAAAATTCCATAAAATTACACCTATTAACCAAATAAAATAAACTTTCATATTTTTAATGATTAGTATTAAAAAAATTACTATTTTGGTATGATTAATTAATGTCAAAACAATTTAAACATAAAGTTAAAATTTATTATGAAGATACAGATGCAGGTGGTGTAGTTTATTACGCAAACTATTTAAAATATTTAGAGAGAGCTCGATCTGAAGCTATATATTCGTTAGGATTAACAAATACTAATCTTCAAAAAGAGCATGATTCACTAATAATCGTAAAGTCTTGCAACATTGAATACAAAAAACCTGCAAGATTTGAAGATGAACTAGAAATAATATCTTCAATATTATCAAAAACCAGAACTTCTTTTACAATGAAACAGATTATAAAAAAGAATGAAGAAATAATATCTGAAGCTACTGTTCAATTAGTAACTGTAAATAAAGAGGGTAAACCAATTAAAATACCTGAAATTTTAAATAACTTATTAAATTAATTTCAATACCCTGTTGAATAACTGCACCATTTTCTTTTCATTTATTCTTCCAGTATTCACATTTCTAGGACTTGGGTGATAGCAGCCAATCAATAATATATTGTTAGGTAATTTAAATACCTTATTATGTTTAAATTTAATATTTTCATTAAAGTTATAATTAGATTTATAAAAGTATTTGCAAGCATCAAATGCAATTTTTCCTAGAGCAACTATAACTTTAAGGTCTTTAAGAAAATTTATTTCTTGATTAAAGTATTTAAAACATTGATCTAATTCTTTTTTTAATGGTTTATCTTCAGGTGGAACACATTTTAAAGCAGTAGTAATAAACGCGTTTTTTAATTTCAGTCCATCATCAAGATAATCTGAGTTTGGTTGATTAGCGATTTTTACTTTGTGTAAACACTTGTATAAAAAATCTGACGATTTATCGCCTGTAAAAACCCTTCCCGTTCTATTTCCACCATGAGCTGCTGGAGCTAATCCAACAAGCAAAATTTTTCCATTTGTGTCTCCATAGCCTGTAATTGGCTTTCCCCAATATTTTTCATTAATAAATTGTTTTCGTTTTTGAATAGAAATTTTCGTTCTAAAATTAACTAGTCTTTTGCATTTGATACATTTAATAATAGAATTATTAAGTTTATTAAAATTTTTTTTCATTAAATGAAAATATTTAAATTATTTTTATTAATCATTATATCTTTAGTATTTTCAAACCAAGTATTTTCTGAGGATAAAATTTTAGAAAGTTTAGAAGAGGGTGGTAAAATAATATTTATTAGACATGCTTATGCACCTGGTGGAGGTGATCCAGAAAATTTTGATATAAATGATTGTTCTACACAAAGAAATTTAAATGATGAGGGCATTACTCAATCAAAATATATTGGAGAATTTTTTAAAACAAAAAAAATTAAAATTGATAAAGTTTTATCGAGCGAGTGGTGTAGGTGTAAAGATACTGCAAAATTTGCCTTTAATAATTTTGAAACATTTGATGCATTAAATTCTTTTTATTCTACAAAATTTGCTAAAAATGAGAAAAGACAAATTAAGGATCTTAAGAAATATATAAAAAATTGGAAAAGTAATAAAAATTTAATTTTAGTTACACATTATGTCGTTATTTCATCGATGTTAAATATAGCAGTAAGCTCGGGTGAAATAGTTGTTTCTGATAAAAATTACGAAATTATTGGATCAATTGAGACAATGTGAGTATAATTATATCAAATTAAATTATGTCTTCAAAAAGAGCAATGAAACAAGCGCAAAAGCAAAACTACGCACGATTTAAAAATAATTTTTCTTCTAACTCTAATAATCCATTTAAAAGAAAAACTATTAAAAATACGAAATCGAATTCTTCAACTAAAAAATAATTTAAAATTAAATTAATTTTCTTTTTTTTCAGCGTAATATAAAGCTATCGCAAAAAGAGCTGTCCAAATCATTCCTAAAATAGCTTTAGGACTAGTTTCAGCACTCCAAATATCTAATACAAACATGCCAATAATAATACCGATAACATAAATTATAATTGCTAAATTTGTTTTATTCATTTTATTAAATTCTTTTTAAATAATGACATTCCATTATTTACCTTGTGATCATAAGACTCTTTAAAACTTTCTAATTGCCAACCAGTCATTCGTTCTTGAATTTCTTTAAGATTTTTATTTTTCCACTCATCAGTTGTAGATGTATCTTTCCAAATTCTTTTTTCTTCATTGTTTCTAGCACAGCCATAACAATAACCAGTTACCGGGTCTGTTCTACATATACTGATACAAGGCGAAACAATCATAATTTTTTTAATTTTTTTATACTTTTACACTATTATTCGGATTGGACAAATTAGTTCAATAATATATAAGACTGCATAATTTAACTGGGGCGATGGCGGAATTGGTAGACGCGCTGGTCTTAGGAACCAGTCGAGCAATCGGTGAAGGTTCGAGTCCTTTTCGCCCTACCATTTAAAATTATGAAAGTAACAGTAGAAAATAAAAAAGGTTTACAGAAAGATCTAAAAGTTTTCATCGATAAAAAAACTATCTCCGGATATATGGATGAAAAGTACGATGAAATCAGGAAAGACGTAGTTCTTAAAGGATTTAGACCTGGAAAAGTTCCAACAGAAATTCTTAAAAGACAGTTTGGTAAAGCTGTTTATGGAGAAGTTATTGATAAAGTTTTAAAAGATACAACTACAAAAGCGCTTGAAGAGAATAAAATTAAACCAGCTGGACAGCCTAAAATTGATTTAAAATCTTTTGGAGAAGGAAAAGACTTAGAATATATAATTACTGTAACAGAATTACCAAATATAGATGTTTCATCTATCAACAAAATCAAAGTAGATGATTATGAGGTGAAAATTGACAATACTGAAACAGATAAAAGAATTGATCAAATTGCAAAGAGCCAAAATAATTTTAAAGAAGTAGATGAAAAATACACGGCAAAAACTAAAGACTTAGTAGCGTTTGATTATAAAGCAACAGTTGATGGTAATAACTTTGAAGGAAACGAAGGAAAGAATACACAATTAGTTCTTGGCAAAGATTTGTTTATCAAAGGCTTTGATAAACAATTGGAAGGAGTAAAAAAAAATGACACTAAAAAAGTTGAAGTAAATCTTCCAGAAAACTTTCCAAAAAAAGAATTAATAAATAAAAAAGCAGTATTTGACTGTAAAATTAATTCTGTAAAATCTCCTGAAGATGTGAAAATTAATGATGATTTTGCAAAAACATTAGGTGCTACGGATTTAAATAATTTAAAAGAATTAATATCAAAACAAATAAATGATGAGTTTAAAAATTCACTTGATTTAATATCTAAAAAACAGATTTTAGAACAAATAGAAAAACAAAAATTAGATGATCTTCCTCAGAATTTAATTGAACAAGAAGTTCAGATTTTATCCCAAGGAATGAAGGAAGATGAATTAAAGAAAAATAAGAAATCTCTTGAAGAACAAGCTCAAAAAAGAATTAAAACTGGTTTAATTCTAAATGCTTTTGGAGAAAAAAATAATATTAAAGTTTCTCAAGATGAAGTGAATGCTGAAATTCAAAAACAATTTAGAATGATGCCAGGTCAAGAAAAAATGGTAAAGGAGTACTATGAAAAAAATCCATCAGCAATTGATGGTATTAGAGGATCGATTTATGAAGAAAAAATCATAAATGAAATAAAAAAATCAGCAAAAGTAAACAAAAAACAAATTTCTAAAAATGAGGCTGAAAAGATATTAAAAGCTGAAAACGAAAAAAACTTAAAAGAACAAGAGAAATTAGCAAAACAAAGCACTGATGAAAAAAAAACAAAAGTAAAAGAAAATAAAGAAACAGTTTCTAAAAAACCCAAAACCCCCGCAAAGAAAAAAGTCCAAGCAAAAAAGGTTAGCAAAAAGTAATCACAAGTTGTATAAGTAAAATCGAATCAACTTATGACATCAAAATTATCCGAGCAGCTCAATACTCTTGTCCCTATGGTTGTGGAACAATCCAGTAGAGGTGAAAGAGCTTATGATATTTACTCAAGACTTTTAAAAGAAAGAATTGTTTTTGTAGTAGGGCCAATTAACGATACCGTTGCTTCATTAGTAACAGCACAATTATTATTTTTAGAAAGTGAAGATCCAAAAAAAGAAATATCTTTATATATAAACAGCCCAGGCGGATTGGTAACTGCTGGATTAGGTATATATGATACTATGCAATATATTAAACCAGAAGTTAACACTTTATGTATCGGTCAGGCTGCTAGCATGGGGTCTTTTTTATTAGCAGCAGGCGCAAAAGGAAAAAGATTTTCACTTCCAAATTCAAGAATTATGGTTCATCAACCATCAGCAGGATTTCAAGGTCAAGCTACAGATATAGAAATACATGCTAATGAAGTTTTATCTTTGAAAAAAAGATTAAATGAAATTTATTCGAAACATACAGGAAAGTCAGTTGATGAAATTAAATCTGCATTAGAAAGAGATAATTTCATGACCCCAGATAATGCAAAAGATTTCGGATTAATAGATAAAGTAGTAGAGAAGAGAGAATAAACAACTATATCTAGTTAATCCACAACCTCCACTTGATTAAGAAGAGTTAATTGTAATAGAGTATTAAAATTGATTCGATATAAAAAATTATGAGTAATAATAAAAATATTCTTTACTGTTCTTTTTGTGGGAAAAGCCAGCACGAAGTTAGAAAATTAATTGCAGGTCCAACTGTTTTTATTTGTGATGAATGTGTTGAGCTTTGTATGGATATTATTAAAGAGGAGAGCAAAGACACATTTGTAAAACATCAGGATGGTTTACCATCTCCAAAAGAAATTTGCACAGTTTTAGATGATTATGTAATTGGTCAAGATCACGCAAAAAAAGTTTTGTCAGTTGCTGTTCATAATCATTACAAAAGATTGAATTACGAAAATAAAACGAGCAAAACAGTTGAGCTTTCAAAATCAAACATAATGTTAGTTGGACCAACTGGTTGTGGTAAAACATTGCTTGCTCAAACATTAGCAAGAATATTAGATGTTCCGTTTACTATGGCAGATGCAACAACCTTAACTGAAGCTGGTTACGTTGGTGAGGATGTTGAAAATATTATTCTAAAACTTTTACAAGCTGCAGATTACAATGTTGAAAAAGCTCAAAGAGGAATAGTTTATATTGATGAAGTTGATAAAATCAGTCGTAAATCTGAAAATCCATCTATTACTAGAGATGTTTCAGGTGAAGGCGTTCAACAAGCTTTATTAAAAATAATGGAAGGTACAGTTGCCAGTGTTCCTCCCCAAGGTGGTAGAAAACATCCACAACAAGAATTTCTTCAAGTAGATACAACTAATATATTATTTATTTGTGGCGGTGCTTTTTCGGGGTTAGATAAAATAATTTCTCAAAGAGACAAAGGTTCCTCTATTGGCTTTGGTGCAGAGGTGAAAAGTATTGAAGATAAAAAAACTGGAGAATGGATGAAAAATCTTGAACCAGAAGATTTATTAAAATACGGTTTGATACCCGAATTTATTGGCAGACTTCCAATTACAGCAACTTTAGAAGATTTAGATGAAAAATCATTAGTTAAAATTTTATTAGAGCCAAAAAATTCTTTAATAAAACAGTATCAGGAGCTATTTAAACTTGAAGGAGTAAAACTTACCTTTAAAGATCAAGCAGTTAAAGATATAGCAAATAAAGCAATTAGCAAAAAAACAGGTGCGAGAGGCTTAAGGTCTATACTTGAAAATATTTTGTTAAAGACAATGTTTGATTTACCTAGTCAAGAAAATATAGAGGAAGTAATCATCGATTCTGGTGCGGCGAAAGGTGTTTCACAACCTGTTATCGTACATTCCAAGAACAAATCTAAGTCTGATAAGACTTCAGCGGCTTAAAAACTAGTTAATAAAGAACTATTTTCTATTGCAATATATTATTTAATATCCATATTTGCCGTATGGAAGTTAAAGTTACACAACCGTTATTACCTTTGAGAGACATAGTTGTCTTTCCTAGCATGGTCATACCTTTATTCGTTGGTAGAGATAAATCTATTACAGCTTTAAATGAAGTGATGAAAGGTGACAAAAAAATTGTATTAGTAACTCAAAAAAATTCAGAGGTAGACGACCCAAAGAAAAATGATGTGTTTTCATACGGATGCGAAAGTAACATTTTGCAATTATTAAAATTACCTGATGGGACAGTCAAAGTTCTAGTTGAGGGAATTAAAAGAGTAAAACTCGTTGATTTTAAAGATGATGAAAAATTTATTTCTTGCACATTTGAGTATCTAAAAGATATTTTAGTTAAAAATGAAGATCTACTTCCTCTTGCACTAACAGCTGTAAGAAGATTAGAAAAACTAACTTCTATTAATAAAAAAGTTTCAACAGAAACCATAAACAACATTAAACAACTTAAAGATCCATCAAAAATTGCAGACAATATTGCATCTCACTTAAATGCCACTATTTCTGAAAAACAACAAATTTTTGAAACATTGGATGTTAAAAAAAGGCTAAGCGGTGTTATCAAAATAATGGAGAATGAGACAAGTATTATCGGTGTTGAGAAGAGAATTAGAGGTCGTGTTAAAACACAAATGGAGAAAACTCAAAGAGAATATTATTTAAATGAGCAGCTAAAAGCTATTCAAAAAGAACTTGGTGAAATTGAAGATGGCAAAGACGAGACTACAAGCCTAAAGAAATCAATTCAAAAAGCTAAAATGCCTAAGGAAGTTGAAAAAAAGTGTATGGCTGAACTTAAAAAACTAAAGAATATGAGCCCAATGTCAGCTGAAGCTACAGTGGTTAGAAATTATCTAGATTGGATGATAGATATTCCATGGTTTAAAAAAGATAAAGTTGATATAGATTTAAATAAAGCTTTAAAAATATTAGATGAAGATCATTTTGGATTAGAAAAAGTAAAAGAGAGAATTATTGAGTTTTTAGCAGTCCAAAAAAGAATGGATAAGATTAAAGGTCCAATTCTTTGTTTAGTAGGCCCCCCGGGTGTTGGAAAAACTTCATTAGGAAAATCAATAGCAAAAGCAACAAACAGACAGTTTGTAAGAATGTCATTAGGCGGTGTTAGAGATGAGGCTGAAGTAAGGGGTCATAGAAGAACTTATATTGGGTCACTACCTGGAAAAATTATTCAAATGATGAAAAAAGCTGGAACAAAAAATCCATTATTTTTGTTAGATGAAATAGATAAAATTGGAAATGACTATAGAGGAGATCCATCCTCAGCTTTATTAGAAGCCTTAGACCCTGAGCAAAATACAACTTTTAACGATCACTATTTAGAAGTTGATTACGATTTATCAGATGTAATGTTTGTTACGACTGCAAATACCCTTAACATTTTACCTCCTCTTCTAGATAGAATGGAAGTCATACGAATTCCAGGATATACAGAGGATGAAAAAATCAATATAGCTAATAAATACCTTCTACCAAAACAAATAAAAGATAATGGGGTTAAAGAAGGAGAAATGAATTTAGAAGATGGAACTATTAAAGAGATAATAAGAAGTTACACAAGAGAATCAGGTGTCAGAAATCTTGAAAGAGAAATATCTAAAGTCACAAGAAAAGTAGTAAAAAAAGTTGTAAATAACGAAGAAAAAAAAGTTGATGTAAATGCAAAAAATGTTTCTGACTTTTTAGGAATTAAAAAATTTAAGTTTGGTGAGTTAGAGTCGGAAAATAAGACAGGAATTGTAATTGGATTAGCTTGGACAGAGTTTGGTGGAGAAATTCTAAAAATAGAAACTGTAAATATGCCAGGAAAGGGAAGAATGCAAATTACCGGAAAGCTTGGTGATGTTATGCAGGAATCTGTTAAAGCAGCAAAATCTTTTGTAAGATCGAAGAGTTTAGAGTATGGAATAATTCCTCCTTTGTTTGAGAAAAAAGATTTTCATATCCACGTACCAGAGGGAGCGACTCCTAAAGATGGACCTTCTGCTGGAATTGCAATGGTAACATCAATAGTATCATCTATAACTAATATTCCTGTAAATAGAGAAATAGCTATGACAGGAGAAGTTACTGTAACAGGTCAAGTTTTGGCAATAGGTGGTTTAAAAGAAAAATTATTAGCTGCTCATCGCGCTGGTGTTAAAAAAGTTTTAATTCCAAAAGAAAATGAGAAAGATCTGGCAGATGTTCCACAAAAAGTTAAAGAAGATATAAATATCATACCCGTAGAGTCTGCACATGAGGTATTAAAATTAGCTTTAACAAAAGAACTTAAACCCGTTGAGTGGAACGAAGTTGAAAAAATATCAGAGACTAAAAAAGACGACAAATCTCAAGCTAGTATTCAGTAATAAACAATTTACATTATTATTTGGTTGTTGTATTAGTACCAAGATTTTGGGCGGTTAGCTCAGTTGGTAGAGCATCTCGTTTACACCGAGGGGGTCAAAGGTTCGAGTCCTTTACTGCCCACCAAAATTATGGGGGTGTAGCTCAGTTGGTTAGAGCACGTGCCTGTCACGCACGGGGCCGAGGGTTCGAGTCCCTTCACTCCCGCCACCAATAAAATCAATACTATTTGACACTAAAAATGTGACCTATCTGCTCTTTTAGTTGATATAAAAGGTGCTATATAGATTCACGATGCTTGCGGAATTTTTAAAAGATTACTTATCAATAATACTGTTCCTTGTGATTGCACTAGGTTTGAGTATGGCTTTTGTTGCAATTAATTACTTGGCATCTCCTAAAAAACCAGATCCAGAGAAATTATCTGCATATGAATGCGGTTTTGAGCCTTTCAATGACTCACGAATGGAATTTGATGTTAGATTTTATCTAGTGGCGATACTTTTTATAATATTTGATTTGGAGATAGCATTTCTATTTCCCTGGGCCATATCGTTGGGAAAAATAGGATTGTTTGGTTTCGTTTCAATGATGATATTTCTATTTATTTTGACTGTAGGATTTATCTACGAATGGAAAAAAGGAGCACTTGATTGGGAGTAAAATGAATTTAGAGCAAAGAAAAGATCAAATACCTGATGAGTTTAAACAATTAGCTCAAGATTTTAGTGATAATGGTTTTATTACCACCTCACTAGACAACCTAGTTAATTGGGCTCGAACAGGTTCACTACATTGGATGACATTTGGACTAGCTTGTTGTGCTGTAGAAATGATGCAAACCTCAATGCCTAGATATGATTTAGAGAGATTTGGTGCAGCTCCAAGAGCCTCACCAAGACAATCAGATGTGATGATAGTTGCAGGAACTTTAACAAATAAAATGGCACCAGCCTTAAGAAAAGTTTATGATCAAATGCCTGAACCAAGATACGTTATTTCAATGGGCAGTTGTGCAAATGGAGGAGGTTATTATCATTACTCTTACTCTGTAGTTCGTGGTTGTGATAAGATTGTGCCTGTGGATGTTTATGTGCCTGGTTGCCCGCCCTCTGCAGAAGCGCTTTTGTATGGAATAATGCAATTACAAAAAAAGATTAGGAACAAAGGTTCACTAGAAAGATAAAATTCAATGGAAAATTTGGAAAGTCTTGAAAAGGCTATTAACTCGGAACTAACAACAAAAATTTTATCTTCGAAAATTAAGCATGATCAAATTAATATTTGTATTGAGGATAATAATTTAATTGAAGTAATGATTTTCTTAAAAACTCATTCATCTGCAAAATTCAAACAATTAATTGATATAACTGCAGTTGATTATCCTGAGAGAGATAAAAGATTTAAAATGGTTTATTTACTTTTAAGTCACGAAAAAAATTCAAGGATAAAAATTGAATTTGATATAAAAGAAGGTGATATTTTATCTTCTTTAACCTCGATATTTCCTTCAGCTAATTGGATGGAGAGAGAAGTTTTTGATATGTATGGTGTAGAATTTAAAGATCATCCTGATTTAAGAAGAATTCTTACAGACTATGGATTTAAAGGTCATCCTTTAAGAAAAGATTTCCCTTTAACAGGTCATAATGAAGTTCGATATAGCGAAGAAGATAAAAAGGTAATTTATGAGCCTGTTAAATTAGAGCAAAATTATAGAAATTTTGATTATGAAAGCCCTTGGGAAGGAACAAAATACATAAAAGAACAAACTAAAGAATAATGGCAAAAGAAGTAAAAAAACTAAATTTAAATTTTGGCCCTCAGCATCCCGCTGCTCATGGTGTATTAAGATTAATACTTCAGTTAGATGGCGAGGTAGTTGAAAAGGCAGATCCACACATTGGATTGTTACACAGAGGTACAGAAAAATTAATTGAAAATAAAACTTACGCACAAGCAGTACCTTATTTTGATAGACTTGATTATGTTGCACCTATGAATCAAGAGCATGCATTTGCATTAGCAATTGAAAAAATCTTAAAAATAAATGTTCCTACAAGAGCCCAGTATATTAGAGTAATTTTTTGTGAAATAGGTAGAATTTTAAGTCATATATTAAATGTAACAACTCAAGCAATGGATGTAGGAGCTCTTACCCCAACACTTTGGGGTTTTGAAGAAAGAGAAACATTAATGGGATTTTATGAAAAGGTTTCAGGTTCAAGATTACATGCAAATTATTTTAGAGCTGGTGGAGTACATCAAGATCTACCAAAGGGTTTAGATTCAGAAATAGCTGAGTTTTGTGAAAAATTTCCGAAAATTATAGATGATCTTGAAACATTGTTAACTGATAACAGAATATTTAAACAAAGAAACGTTGATATAGGTATAGTTTCTAAACAAGACGCGCTCGATTATTCCTTTTCAGGTATAATGCTAAGAGGATCTGGAGTTCCATGGGATTTAAGAAAATCTCAGCCTTATGATTGTTATGAACAACTTGAATTTAAAATTCCTGTGGGAAAAAATGGTGATTGTTATGATAGATATTTATGCAGGATTGAGGAAATGAGAGAAAGTGTAAATATTATCAATCAATGTCTTACAAATTTACCAAAAGGACCAATTAAAACAAACGATGGGAAGATAAGTCCACCACCAAAAAAAGAGATAAAGCAGTCCATGGAGGCCTTAATTCATCACTTTAAACTTTTTACTGAAGGTTACAGAGTAGATGAAGATGAAATTTATACAGCTGTTGAGGCGCCAAAAGGAGAGTTTGGAGTTTATTTAATTTCTGATGGATCTAGTAAACCCTACAAATGCAAAATAAGAGCTCCAGGATTTTCTCATCTTCAAGCCATGGACTATTTAATTAAAGGTCACATGTTAGCAGATGTGCCTGCAGTATTAGGTTCTATGGATATAGTATTTGGAGAAGTTGATAGATGAGTCTAAAAAAAATTTCAAAAAATCAACCAGATAATTTTGTATTTGATAGCAATAATTTAGAAGAAGCTGAAAAAATAATTAAAAATTATCCTAAAGGTAAACAAAAAAGTGCTGTAATGGCTTTACTTTATATTGCTCAGAAACAAAATAATAATTGGATACCCTTATCAGCAATGAAATACATAGCGAAGATGTTAGATATGCCTTACATAAAAGTTTATGAAGTCGCAACCTTCTATAGTATGTATAATTTAACTCCTGTAGGAGAATATTTTTTTCAAGTATGTACAACAACCCCATGTATGATTAGAGGAGCATATAAATTAGTAGATGTTTGCAAAAAAAAAATTTCTGAAAACGAGTCTGAAATTTCTAAAAATGGTAAATCATCATGGATGGAAGTCGAGTGTTTAGGAGCTTGCGTTAATTCTCCAATGGTTCAAATTAATGATGATTATTTTGAGGATTTAGATGAGGAAAAATTTAGTAAAATTATAGATCAAATTGATAAAAATCAGAAACCAAAACCGGGCTCATACAGAGGGAGATTAAGCTCAGAGCCTGAAAATATTAGAAAGACTTTATTGAGTAATAAAAATGCTTAAAGACGAAGACAGAATATTTCAAAATTTATACAACGACTTTGGAGCAGAATTGGAATCTGCTAAAAAACGTGGAGATTGGTTAGAAACTGAGGAAATTTTTAATAAAGGTCGAAGTTGGATAATTGAAGAAATCAAAACCTCTCAACTGCGTGGTCGTGGTGGAGCAGGTTTTCCAACAGGTTTGAAATGGTCTTTTGCCCCCAAAGAAGTAGGTTCAAAACCTCATTATTTGGTTATTAATGCTGACGAGTCTGAGCCAGGAACGTGTAAAGATAGAGATATTTTAAGATTTGAACCCCATAAATTAATAGAGGGATGTCTAATAGCTTCATACGCAGTCAACGCCCATACCTGCTACATTTATATAAGAGGTGAATATTTTAATGAAGGTCAAAAACTTCAAAAAGCTATTGATGAAGCATATAGCAATGGATTAATTGGGAAAAATGCATCATCAACTGGATGGGATTTTGATATATTCATTCACTATGGAGCTGGCGCATATATATGTGGAGAGGAAACTGCGCTTTTAGAAAGTTTAGAAGGAAACAAAGGTCAACCAAGACTAAAACCACCTTTTCCAGCATTGATAGGTTTGTATGGCTGTCCAACAATTATTAATAATGTTGAAACAATTGCAGTAGTTCCAACAATATTAAGAAGAGGAGGTAAATGGTTCTCTTCTTTAGGTAGAGAAAAAAATACAGGAACAAAAATTTTTTGTATTTCAGGCAATGTTAACAATCCATGCAATGTTGAGGAAGAAATGGGTGTACCTTTAAAAGATTTAATTGAGAAACATGCGGGGGGAGTTGTCGGAGGCTGGGATAATTTAAAAGCTGTTATACCTGGTGGATCCTCAATGCCTTTATTATCAAGAGAAGTTTGTGATACTATAAAAATGGATTTTGACGCTTGTGTCGAAAATAAAACTGGGCTTGGAACTGCTGGTATTGTTGTTATTAATAAAGATCAAGACATAATTAAATGTATGGCAAGGATTGCCAGATTTTATAAACACGAAAGCTGCGGACAATGTACTCCATGTAGAGAAGGATCTGGCTGGATGTGGAGAATGTTAGAAAGAATGGCAAAGGGTGAGGCAACTAGAGACGAGGTTGACATGTTGATGGATGTTACAAAACAAATTGAGGGACATACAATTTGTGCATTTGGTGAAGGTTCATCATGGCCAGTACAAGGTTTAATAAGAAATTTTAAAGATGAAATTTTAGAGAGAAATAAATATGATCCATTAATTCAAAGAAAAAAAGAAGTTCCTTATTTAGTAGATCAACATCTTTTGGAAAAAGAAAATGCTTAAATTAAAAGTAAATGACATTGATGTTGAAGTTGAAGAAGGTTTGACAGTTCTTCAAGCTTGTGAACAGGCAGGAGTAGAAATTCCTAGATTTTGTTATCACGAAAAATTGTCTATTGCTGGAAATTGTAGAATGTGTCTAGTAGAAATGGAAAAATCTCCAAAACCTGTAGCTTCATGTGCAATGCCTGCAGCTGATGGAATGGTAATAAGAACAAATACTGAAAAAGTTGAGAAATCAAGAAAAGGAGTTATGGAATTTTTATTAGCAAATCACCCTTTAGATTGTCCTGTTTGTGATCAAGGTGGCGAATGTGACTTGCAAGATCAGTCTATGTTCTATGGAATTGATAAAAGTAGGTTCAAAGAAAACAAAAGGTACGTACCTGAAAAATACATGGGTCCTTTGATAAAAACCCAGATGACAAGATGTATACATTGTACTAGATGTGTAAGATTTGCAACTGAAGTTGCAGGTGTTCCTGAGCTAGGCGCAATAGGAAGAGGCGAAGACATGCAAATCACCACTTACTTAGAAAAAGCTATGGAGTCAGAGTTATCAGCTAATGTAATTGATTTATGTCCTGTTGGAGCACTTACATCGAAACCTTATGTTTTTGAGGCAAGGCCATGGGAACTAAAAAAAACTGAAACCATAGATGTTATGGATGCAGTTGGCTCAAATATAAGAGTTGATACTTATGGTTGGGAAGTAAAAAGGGTATTACCTAGAATAAATGATGAAATAAATGAAGAATGGATTTCTGATAAAACTAGATATTCATGTGATGGCTTAAAAAATCAACGTTTAGATACACCTTATATAAAAAAAAATAAAAAATTTGAAAAAATTTCATGGAAAGAGGCTTATACAAAAATTTTTCAAAAAATTTCTGAAACTCAATCTGATAAAATTGCAGCTTTGACAGGCGATATGACAAATATGGAAACAATGTTTGCATTAAAAGAATTCTTTGAAAAAACAATAAGGTCAGAAAATCTAGACTCAAGATCCGAGAATTTTTATGTAAATGCATCAGAAAGAGAAAACTTTATATTTAATTCTAAAATTGAAGGAATTGAAGAGTCTGATTTAATTATTTTAGTGGGTGCTAATCCAAGATTTGAAGCAACAATACTTAATTCTAGGATCAGAAAGAACTATATTAAAAATAAAATCCAAATTTATTCTTTAGGAGATGTTGGTGATTTAACCTATCCTTATAAAATATTAGAAAACTCTACAAAAACAATTAAAGATATAGTAAATCATACTCACAAAATTTCTGAAGAGATTTATAATTCAAAAAAGCCTATTTTTATAATTGGTCAATCAGCATTAAAACTGAATTCATCTATTTATATATTTGAAGAGTTAAAAAAATATCTTCAAAGCAAAAATAAAATTAATGAAGAATGGAATTCATTAAATATCTTATCAAATAATGCCTCTACAGTTGGGTCGTATTATTTAAATGTTCTAAGCTCAAACGATGGATCTAATCAAACACTCAAAAAAATTCATAACAATGAAATGGAAGTGGTTTTTTTATTTGGTCAAGACAATTTAAAATTTCAAAAGAAAAATGAATTTATTATTTATGTAGGGAGTCATGGAGATAATGGTGCTTCTTTAGCAGATATAATATTACCAGCTGCAGCTTTTACAGAACAAGATGGATATTTTGCAAATTTAGAGGGAAAAATACAGAAATCATATAAATCTTCTTATCCTCCAGGAGATGCAAAAGAAGATTGGATAATAGTTAATGAATTAGCATCATCTATTAAAAGAAAAAAACTTTATGAGAAAAAAGAGGATCTAGATAATGCAATGTTAAATTTTTTAAAAATAAACCCTTCAAATAAAAAATTTCAAATTCCAAATTATGAATTTTTAGATGAAAAAATTCTTTTAGATAACATTGATTATTACCATTCAAATGTTATCGCTCGGGCATCAAAAACAATGGGTGAATGTAAAAGCATAAGGACAAATTTTAAAAAAACAGGTACTGAGGGATAATGCCAGAGTACGCTTCAATTCTTTTTTCAGAAGTTCTTAAAATTATAATGTTACTTGTGCCTGTTTTAGTTTCTGTTGCAATGATAGTTTGGTTAGATAGACGAGTTTGGGCGTTTGTACAAAAAAGAAGAGGTCCAAATGTTGTTGGACCATTTGGTTTACTTCAATCTTTAGCTGATGCTTTAAAATATATTTTCAAAGAAATTATAATTCCTGCTAGCTCAAACAAAGTTATTTTTATTTTAGCCCCAATTATAACAATGACCCTTGCCTTAATATCATGGGCTGTAATACCTTTTAGTGAAGATTTTGTTCTTGCGGATATTAATGTAGGAATACTCTATTTATTTGCCGTATCATCCTTAGGAGTTTATGGAATTATAATGGGAGGATGGGCATCTAATTCAAAGTATCCATTTCTAGGAGCAATAAGATCTGCTGCTCAAATGGTTTCTTATGAAGTATCAATCGGAATAATAATTATCAATGTACTATTGTGTGTAGGATCGTTAAATTTATCTGACATTGTAAAAGCACAGGAAAATGTTTGGTATATAATTCCACTATTTCCAATGTTTGTTATATTTTTTATCTCAGCTTTAGCTGAAACAAATAGACCTCCTTTTGATTTACCGGAAGCTGAAGCAGAACTTGTTGCAGGGTATCAAACTGAATATTCTGGAATGATGTATGCAATGTTCTGGTTAGGTGAATACGCTAATATTCTATTAATGTGTGCATTAGGATCTATCTTATTCTTAGGTGGATGGTTGTCACCTATAAATATATTTCCATTTACTGTTATCCCATCACCAATATGGTTAATACTTAAAATTTTGTTATTATTTATCTTATTCGCTTTAGTTAAAGCAATTGTTCCAAGATACAGATATGATCAATTAATGAGACTTGGTTGGAAAGTTTTCTTGCCTTTATCTTTAACTTGGGTGGTATTAACAGCAGGATATTTAATGTATTTTGATCTATTACCAGGAAACTAAAATGAAAATAAAAAGATTTTTTAAAACAATATTGATGATTGATTTTGTAACTGGATTATTAATAGCAATAAAAGAGTCTTTTAGACAAAAAAAAACAATAAATTATCCATTTGAAAAAGGTTCTGTTAGCCCACGAGCCAGAGGTGAGCATGCTTTAAGAAGATATCCGAACGGAGAAGAAAGATGTATTGCGTGTAAATTATGTGAAGCAGTTTGCCCAGCACAAGCAATTACTATTGAATCGCAGGAGAGATCAGATGGTAGTCGTAAAACGACTAGATATGATATTGATATGCTTAAATGTATATATTGTGGATTGTGCGAACAATCCTGCCCTGTAGATGCAATAGTGCAAGGACCAAATTTTGAATTTGCCACAGAAACAAGAGAAGAACTTTATTATAACAAAGAAAAGTTATTAGAAAATGGAGATAGATGGGAAAGTATTTTGGCAGCAAATATTAATGCTGACAGTTCTCATCGATAATTAAATGATAGCACACGCAGTTGTTTTTTATATTTTTTCATTTATTGCAATTGTCTCTGCAATAATGGTAACAGCTTCAAGAAATACAGTTCACTCAGTTTTTTTTTTAATTTTAGATTTCATAAGCATATCATGTCTTTTTATTATGATAGGAGCAGAATTTTTGGGAATGATAATGTTAATTGTTTATGTGGGAGCTGTTGCGGTGTTATTTCTTTTTGTAGTAATGATGTTGAATGTTGCTCAGCAGAAAAATGAATGGTTTGTTGCAAGTGATAGCAGCTCTCATATACCTATAGGTCTCTTAGTAAGTTTAGTTATTTTTTCAGAATTATTGATTGTCGTTGGTGGATGGAAGTATAAAGCTGAACTTCAAGATTCTATTAACATAAATCTGAATTTAAATTTAACAAATACCCAGTCATTAGGTAATGTTATTTATACTGATTACGTGCACTTATTTCAATTATCAGGAATGGTTCTTTTAGTTGCTATGATTGGAGCAATTGTCCTCACTTTTAGAAAAAGATCTGGCTTAAAAACACAAAGCTATTTAAGACAAATTTCCAGAGAAAGAAACGAGGGTGTTGAATTGATAGATGTAGAAACAAAAAAGGGAGTTAAAATAGATGCTTAGTATTGGTCTTGGTCATTATTTAACTCTTGCTGCCATTATATTTACTATTGGGGTAGTAGGTATTTTTTTAAATAGAAAAAACGTTATTGTTATTCTTATGAGTATTGAGTTAATTTTGTTATCTGTAAATATAAACTTGGTCTCCTTTTCTATTTTTATTAATGATCTCAGTGGTCAAGTATTTACACTATTTATATTAACAGTAGCTGCAGCTGAGGCTGCCATAGGATTAGCAATTATAGTAATTTATTATAGGAATTCTGGAACAATTAGAGTTGAAGAGATTGACAGTTTAAAAGGATGAAATGGGATATTATATTTTATTTTTACCACTCGCTGCATCAATAATATCTGGATTTTTTGGAAAATTTATTGGAGATAAAGCATCCCAATTAGTTACAAGTTTGTTTGTTTCCATATCAGCTTTTTTATCAATCATCGTTTTGTATAATGTTATAGCTACAGGATACTCAGAAAACTTAATTATTGCTAAATGGATAAATTCAGGAAGTCTTAATGTAAATTGGTCAGTAAATATTGATCCACTTTCTGCAGTTATGCTTGTCGTTGTTACATTGGTCTCAGCTATAGTCCATATATATTCAATTGGCTACATGTCTCATGATCCACATAAGTCACGTTTCATGTCTTATTTATCATTATTCACATTTGCAATGTTAACTCTTGTTACATCTGATAATTTTATACAATTGTTTTTTGGCTGGGAAGGTGTTGGATTATGTTCATACTTTTTAATCGGATTCTGGTTTAAAAAAGAAAGTGCAAATAAAGCGGCGATTAAGGCATTTATCGTAAACCGAGTTGGGGATTTTGGATTTGCTTTAGGTATTTTTTTAATTTTTTATTTATTTGGTACTGTTAACTACAATGAAGTTTTTCAACAAATCCCAAATATATTAGATAAAAAATTAAATTTTCTTGGTTTTAATATCAATTCTGTAGACTTAATTTGTTTACTTTTATTCGTTGGTGCAATGGGTAAATCTGCACAATTTTTACTTCATACATGGCTACCAGATGCAATGGAAGGTCCTACACCCGTATCAGCACTTATTCATGCTGCAACGATGGTAACAGCTGGAGTATTTTTGGTTGTAAGATGTTCACCAATTTACGAATACTCCGAATTAGCTTTATCTGTTGTAACAATTATTGGAATGGTAACAGCAATTTTTGCTGCGAGTGTTGCTTTAGTTCAGACAGATATTAAAAAAATTATTGCATATTCAACTTGCAGTCAATTAGGGTATATGTTTTTTGCGGCAGGTGTTGGGGCATATAATGTTGCAATGTTTCATTTATTCACTCATGCTTTTTTTAAAGCGCTTTTATTTTTAGGCTCTGGTTCTGTAATTCATTCGTTTAAAGATGAGCAAAATATTAATTTAATGGGAGGTGTCTGGAAAAAACTACCTTACACATATAGCTTAATGTTAATTGGAACCCTAGCGCTCACTGGGTTTCCTTTGTTATCAGGATTTTACTCAAAAGATGCAATTATTGAATTTGCATATTTAAGTGGAAACAATGTTGGAACGTATGCAGCCTACATTGGAATTTTCACAGCTTTTTTAACATCAATATATTCATGGAGACTAATTTTTAAAACTTTTCATGGCACTTATAATAATTCAGAAATAAATATTGATAGTATGCATGAGTCACCACCAACAATGCTTATACCACTTATTGTTCTTGCAATTGGTGCAATTTTTGCTGGTATGCTATTTAAAGATCTATTTATTGGGAAAGAATTATCTTATGCATTTTGGAATAGTTCAATTAAATTTCTTGAACCATTAAGTACAGATCATCCACCTAATTGGTTTTTATTTTTAACACCATCTTTAGTTGTCATATCAATACCATTATCATTTTATCTATTTGTAAGAAATTTGTCTGTCGTAGATGAAATTGTTAAAATAAATAAACCACTTTATATTTTTTTACAAAAGAAATGGTATTTCGATGAACTTTATGACTTTATTTTTGTAAATCCGTCGAAAAGAATTGGAAAGTTTTTATGGAAACAAATTGACGGGTCAGTTATTGATAGGTTTGGCCCTGATGGAATATCTAAAGTTATAAAAAATTTTTCAGCTAGAGCTGTTAAATTTCAAAGTGGATATATCTATCAATATGCATTTATAATGCTTCTTGGTTTCTCAGTTTTATTAACTTTATTAATCTTAGTATAATGGACTTTCCAATCATTTCATCTTTGATAATATTACCAACAATTGGTGCTCTATTTATTTTATTTACGAAATCATCAAATAGTAAATATCAAAGCAGTAAATATGTTGCATTATTCATATCATTAGCTAACTTTATTCTCTCAATATATCTTTGGTTAATTTTTGATAAATCTTCTATTAATTTTCAATTTGTGGAAAATAGAGAATGGTTATCTGGTTTTATTAACTATAAAGTGGGAGTTGATGGAATTTCAATTTTATTTATTTTACTTACAACTTTTATAACACCAATTTGTATAATTTCTGTAATTTCAACAATTAAACACCGTTTAAAAGATTTTTTAATAGCAATCCTTATAATGGAAACTCTAATGATTGGAGTTTTCTGCTCCCTCGATTTGATAATTTTCTATTTATTTTTTGAAGGTGGCTTAATACCTATGTTCCTAATTATCGGTATCTGGGGTGGTGAAAGAAGAGTTTATTCAGCCTTCAAATTCTTTTTATATACCTTGCTAGGTTCAGTTTTAATGTTGATTGCAATAATATCTATTTATTGGATATCTGGAACAACTGATGTTGAAAAGTTGTATGAAATTGGAATTGGAGAACAATATCAAAAACTTTTATGGTTGGCTTTCTTTAGTTCATTTGCAGTAAAAACACCTATGTGGCCGGTGCACACTTGGTTGCCAGATGCTCATGTTGAGGCACCAACTGCTGGATCTGTTTTGCTTGCAGCAATATTACTAAAAATGGCTGGGTATGGATTTATAAGATTTTCTGTTGGATTATTTCCAATAGCCTCTGAATATTTTGTGCCACTTGTCTTTGCATTAAGTTTGATTGCAATTATTTACACATCTTTAGTTGCTCTAATGCAGGAAGATATGAAAAAGTTGATTGCTTATTCTTCAGTTGCGCATATGGGTTTTGTAACACTTGGAATTTTTACCATGACTCAACAAGGCATTGAGGGCAGTATATTTCAAATGATCAGTCATGGATTGGTATCGGCAGCTCTATTCTTAAGCGTTGGTGTTGTTTATGATAGAAATCATACAAGATTGATAAAAAAATATGGTGGGTTAGTAACTGTGATGCCAAAATATGGTATCGTATTTATGATATTTGCCCTAGGTTCTCTAGGACTTCCAGGGACAAGTGGATTTATTGGTGAATTTCTAATTCTAATGGGCACATTCAAAAAAAGTTTTCTAGTTGCAACTATTGCAAGTTTAGGTGTTATTTTGGGAGCAGCATACATACTTTGGATGTACAAAAGAGTTGTTTTTGGCGAAATAATTCATGAAGAAATTAAAAGTATGAAAGATCTAAAAAAATTTGAGTTATTAATTCTTCTTTTATTAGCAATACCAATTATATTTTTTGGATTTTATCCAGAGCCATTAATAAATTCAATTGAAACATCTGTATCCAGTTTGATAGATAACTATAATACAAATTTAACACAAAGTATTGCAAAGAAATAATGGAAAATTTAGAAATAATCTTACCTGAAATATTTTTATCACTAACAATAATGTTCTTGCTTCTATTTGGGGTTTTTAAAAATAATAGCTCAAAATTAATATATAATTTAACAACTCTTAGTTTGATTATACTGTTTGCTTTATTATTAAATCTTTACCAAGTTTCAGATTTATCAATTTTTAATAATAGTTACAAAGTTGATAGTTTGGCAACATTCATGAAATTATTGACCATTGGGTCTGGGGTTTTTGTGATGCTTACTTCCTCAAAATATATTGAAATTAATAATATTAACAAAATGGAATATCCAATTTTAATATTAAGTTCTATTTTAGGAATGATGGTAATGATCAGTTCAAACGATTTAATTGTATTTTATATGGGTCTTGAATTACAATCTTTAGCGCTATATGTACTTGCATCTTTTAATAGAGAAAATCTTCTATCTACAGAGTCTGGTCTTAAATATTTTGTACTTAGTGCTCTGTCATCAGGTTTGTTACTCTATGGTTGTTCATTAATATATGGTTTCTCAGGATCTACAAATTTTAATATCATTTTAGATAATTCAAGCTCAGGTCAATATGGAATTACTTTTGGTATTGTTTTTATATTAGTTGGATTAGCATTTAAAATTTCTGCAGTTCCATTTCACATGTGGGCTCCAGATGTTTACCAAGGATCCCCTACTTCAGTAACAACATTTTTTGCTGTATTGCCAAAAATTGCAGCTCTATCTGTTTTTATAAGATTTTTGTATGTTCCATTTGCTGCAATGAACGACCAATGGCAAATGATTATTATATTTTTATCTATTGCATCTATGATTTTTGGAGCTGTAGCTGCAATAGGGCAAAAAAATCTAAAACGGCTGATAGCTTACAGCTCAATAGGGCATATGGGATACGCTTTAACTGGTTTAGCTGCTGGAACAAATCAGGGAATACAAGCATCTATAAGCTATATTGCAATTTACCTAGTTATGAATTTAGCTTTCTTTAGCTGCATGTTCATGCTGCGAAGAAACAATGAGTATTATGAAAGCATTGAGGATTTATCTGGTCTTTCCAAAAATCATCCATTGTTATCATTTTCATTACTAATAATATTATTTTCACTCGCAGGCATACCACCACTTGCGGGTTTTTTTGCAAAATTTTATGTATTTATGGCTGTAATTGAACAAAAAATGTATTTTTTAGCGATTGTAGGATTACTGTCTACTGTCATAGCTGCTTTTTACTACTTAAGAATTATAAAAATTATATATTTTGATAAAGAAAAAGAAAAATTTGAAACAGATCATCATTTTGGATTAAAGCTTACATTGGCTGTATCGACAATATTTATTTTAGCATATTTTATTTATCCTAGCGGTTTAACCAAGATAGTTTCAAAAATAAATATTATTTAATGAAATTGAAAATATTTCCGTTTAAAAAAGTTAAAAGTACAAATTCTACAGCGATAAGATTAATTAATCAGAATATAAAATTTGGTGTAGTAACCTCAGAAAGGCAATTTAAAGGAAGAGGCCAGGGGACAAATAGGTGGATATCAAATTATGGAAATATTTTTTTATCTATTTTTTTTCCTATAAAAAAAAACCTATCTATAAAAAATATAACTAAAATCAATTTAAATGTAGTTAAAAAAGTTATTAAAAAACATATAAATGAAAAGATAAATATTAAACTTCCAAATGATATATTAATAAATCAATCAAAAATTTGTGGAATACTGCAGGAAATAATTTTTAAAAACAATATAAAGTACATAATTATTGGAATTGGGATTAATTTAAATAATAGCCCGATTATACCTAATTATTGTACATCATATCTTAATAAATATAGTAAAAAAAATATTAAAAAATTAGAACTAATTAAAGAGTTGCAAAGAAACTTTGAGAAAAAAATTGAAAATTTTATATAATGATTTTATTAGGCGATATTGGTAACACAGATATAAAGATTTCTTTATACAGTAATTATAAAAAATTAATTTTGAAAAAGAGGATTAATCCACTTTTATTAAATTTTAATAAATTAAACTTTCATTTCAGTTTCTTAAAAAAATATTTAAAAAGTATAGATAAAATTTTATTTTGCTCAGTGGTCCCAAATAAATTTATAAAAATAAAAAAATATTTTGAACAAATTTCTAATAAAAAATGTTATGAATTAAAAAAAATAAAAATTGAGAAATTAATCAAAATTAAAGTAAAAAAAAATCAAGTAGGATCTGATAGACTTGCAAATGCAATATCAGTTTTAGAAACTGATAAAAATTTTATAATTATAGATTTTGGAACAGCAACAACTTTTGATATAGTAATTAATAAAAATTATATTGGAGGGGTTATTGCTCCAGGCGTTAAATTGTCACTTGATAATTTAACTAATAAAGCCTCCTTAATTCCTAAAATAAATTTAAAAAAAATTAAAAATGTTATAGGAAAAAACACATCTTCTGCAATTTATTCTGGTTTTTATCTTGGTTATAACGGTTTAATTGACAATATAATTAAATTGATTATTAAACAAACTCGAAAAAAGTTTATAATTGTTTTAACTGGTGGTTTGTCTCACTTATTTAAAAATTCAATAAATGGAAAAGTTAAACTAGACAAAGATTTAACAATAAATGGTTTATTGAAAGCATCAGATTTAATTAAGTAATAAAAATGAAAGAAGAATTAATTTTTTGTCCTTTAGGTGGATCTGGAGAGATCGGAATGAATATGAACCTCTTTGCTTATGGTAAAGCAGATAACCAAAAATGGATAATTGTTGATATAGGTGTTACATTTGCAGATGATACTGTACCTGGTGTAGACTTGATATATCCCGACCCTGGTTTTATTGTGGATAAAAGAGATGATTTACTCGGGATAGTTCTGACACATGCACACGAAGATCACATAGGGGCTATAGCGCATATTTGGCCAAAGCTAAAATGTAAAATTTTTGCAACACCATTTACAGCGGTTCTAATTAATGAAAAATTTAAAGAGAAAAAAATAGATATTTCAGGATATTTAAAAATTGTTCAATTAAACAGTACATTAAATCTTGATCCATTTAAAATTGAGTTTGTAACCTTGACTCACTCAATTCTTGAGCCAAACGGTCTAAAAATAGAAACTCCTGTAGGAAATATACTTCATACAGGTGACTGGAAATGTGATCCTGACCCGCTGATTGGTGAAAATATAAACTCAAATAGATTAAAAGAAATCGGCAAAGAAGGTGTTCTCGCTATGATTTGTGACTCAACAAATGTGTTTAGCGCTGGGAGAGCAGGCTCAGAATTAGATGTAAGAAAAAATATGCTGAAAGTAATGGAAAGACTTGATAAGCGAATTATTATTACTTCATTCGCCTCAAATGTAGCAAGAATGGAGACTGCGTTTTATTGTGCAGAAAAGACTGGAAGGCAAATTGCTTTAGTTGGAAGATCAATGCATAGAATTTATAAAGCTGCAAGACAATGTGGGTATTTACATAACGTAATTGAACCCCTAGATTCTAGAGATGTAAAAAATATATCAAGAGAAAAAATTGTTTACTTGTGCACAGGTAGTCAAGGAGAACCTATGGGTGCCATGACTAGAATAGCTAATTATATTCATCCTGACGTATTTATAGAGAGGGGAGATGCAGTTATTTTTTCATCAAAGATAATTCCAGGTAATGAAAAAAAATTATATAAATTACACAATCAGTTAGTTAAAGAGGGTATAGAAGTCATTTCCGAGGATAGTGAATTTATACATGTATCAGGTCATCCAAATAGAGAAGATTTAAAAGATATGTATAATTGGATTAAACCTAAGTCTGTAATCCCGGTGCACGGCGAACATAGACACATGATAGAACACATACACTTTGCAAAAGAAATGCAAGTTCCTTACCCAGTTAAAGTAGAAAATGGAGATATTGTAAGACTATATCCGGGTGAAAAACCAGAGGTTTACGATAAAGCCCCAAGTGGAAAGTTGTATGTTGATGGTAATATTAGTGTTGAAGAAGACGCACAATCAATTAAAGAAAGAAAAAATTTATCAGCAAATGGTTTTGTTCAGGCAACAATTTTAATTACTCCGAAGGGAAATATTCATAACAAGCCTTTATTAACTTTCAAAGGTTTACCTATTTATGAAAAAGAAGAATTTCAATACGGTCTAGAGGAAGAAATTGAAAAAACTACAAAAACATTTTCAATGAATAATAAAAAACAGGAAATAAATCTTATTGAAGCTTTAAAATCAACTTGTAGAAAATATACAAAAGAAAAAACTGGCAAAAGACCCCTCACAAATATAAATTTAGTGAGGATTTAGTTGAGTATTACAGGATCATTAGTAGTTTTTGTTTGTCTATGGTGGATTGTATTTTTCGCAATACTGCCAATTGATGTAAATAGGGAAAAAAAAGAAAATATAGAGGGTGTTGACCCAGGAGCTCCCGAAAATCCTAAAATTTTAAAAAAAATTGGTTATTCTACTTTGATTACATCAATTATATTTATAATCATTTATTTATTAGTAAAGTATGAATATTTTAATTTAAGAAACTTTATCAACTAATGTATTTTTCAAAATTATTTATTCCAATTCTTAAAAATAATCCCACAGAGGCTAAAATAAAATCTCATCAATTAATGCTGAGAGTAGGAATGATTAAACAGTCTTCTGCTGGAATTTACTCATGGTTACCATTGGGTTTTAAAGTGATGAAAAAAATTGAACAAATTGTGAGAGAAGAACAAGATAGGGTTGGTGTACAAGAAATATTAATGCCAACAATTCAATCATCAGATATCTGGAAGGAAAGTGGTCGTTACGATGATTATGGTGAAGAAATGTTACGTATCAAAGATCGTCAGAATAGAGAAATGCTTTACGGACCTACAAATGAAGAACTAGTTACTGAAATTTTTAGGTCTAGCATTAAATCATACAAATCTCTTCCACAACTACTCTATCATATTCAATGGAAATTTAGAGATGAACTACGTCCAAGATTTGGAATCATGAGATGCAGAGAGTTTTATATGAAAGATGCTTACTCATTTGATTTGACAGATGATGATGCATTATTTTCTTACAACAAATTTTTTCTTTCCTATCTAAAAACGTTTAAAAGATTGAACTTATCAGCTATACCAATGGCGGCAGATACTGGACCCATTGGTGGAAATTTATCGCATGAATTTATTATATTAGCCGAAACAGGTGAGAGTAAAATTTATACAGATAAAAGAATTTTTGAAGTTGATAGTGAAATTACTAAAATTGAAAAAAATTCATTAAATACATTAAGAGGAGAGTATGAAAAATACTATGCAGTGACAGATGAAAAATTTGACAAAGAGGAGTTTGAAAAAAAAGTATCAGAAAACCAGAGAATTAATACCAAAGGGATTGAAGTAGGGCACATATTTTATTTTGGAGATAAATATTCCAAGCCAATGAATGCAGCAGTTGATTTCAATGGAAAAAAAGAATTTGTTAAAATGGGATCTTATGGAATAGGTGTATCAAGATTAGTAGGTGCCATAATTGAGGCAAAATATGATGATAAAGATGAAATTATGAAATGGCCAATTTCAGTAGCTCCATATGACTGTGCAATATTACCAATGATAAATAAAAATGATAATTCTAATTTAGAAAAATCAAATAAAATTTTAGAACATTTGAATAAAAATAATATAGATACCATTGTTGATGATACTGACGAAAATATTTCAGCAAAGATAAAAAAATTTAATTTGATTGGAATCCCATTTCAATTGATATTGGGAAAAAAATCAGAAGGAGATACTTTTGAATTTAGAGAAGTTGGAAAAGAAACACAAAATTTGAAAATTGAAGAAATAATTACTCAAATAAAAAAAGCAAAATCAAATTGATAAATAAGTTAGAAAAAGAAATAATCTTTAGATTTCTTAAAAGTAGGAAAAAAGATAGTTTTTTAAATTTAATCTCAATTTTTTCATTTATAGGCATCACATTAGGTGTGGCTGTTTTAATTATAGTCATGTCGGTAATGAATGGATTTAGAACTGAATTAATAAACAAAATAGTTGGTTTCAATGCACATGCAGTTGTTAAATCTTACGATAAAAAGTTAAATATTGATTTTGAAACAACCAAAAATATTTCTGAAGAAGTAGATAACATAATTTTAAGCAACGATGGTGAGGCTGTTATAATTAATAAAAACTCAACCAAAGGCGTTTTATTAAAAGGTTTTTTGTCCCAAGATTTTACCAAACTTAATGTTTTACAAAATGAAAATTTTTTTGGATTAAAAACATTAAATGAAAATGAAATATCAATCGGAAAAGATTTAAGTATTAATTTTAATTTAGATATTGGTGATAAAATAACAATAATGTCGCCAGTAGGTGTGCAAACTTTAGTTGGAAATCTTCCTAAACAGGAAGTATTTAAGATTACATCAATATATGACAGTGGTTTATCTGATTATAATGAAAATGTTGCTTATATAAACCTTAAAACATTAGAGGATTTATTTGATAAAAATGAAAATCAAAGATTTTTAGAATTTTATTTTAAAAACCCTCATCAAGTAGATAGCCTTAAAAATAAATTATCAAATATATACGATGGAGAATATGTTTATACTTGGGCTGATTTGAATTCTTCATTATTTACTGCTTTAAAAGTTGAAAGGAATGTGATGTTTATTATTTTATCACTAATAATTATTGTTGCGGCATTCAATATTATATCTGGCTTAACAATTTTAGTTAAAAATAAAACAAGAGATATAGGTATATTAAAATCTATAGGAGTTCAAAATTCTTCAATAAAAAAAATATTTTTCATGATTGGTTTTATAATTGGCACCTCCGCTACTGTCTTTGGTGTTATGATTGGTACTCTATTCTCGATTTATATAGAAAATATCCGAAATTTTATTAGCGAAATTTTTAATATCACTTTATTTCCAGAAGAAATTTATTTTTTAAGTAAAATGCCATCTGAAATTGATCCTCAATCTATTATTTTAATTTCTTTTTGCTCAATTATCTCAACAGTAATTGTATCAATTTTTCCTGCAATACAGGCAGCTAAATTGGATGCAGTCAAAACTTTAAAATATGAGTAAATCAATTGTATTAAAAAATATTGGAAAAAAATATTTCTCACACACCAATATAAAAGTTTTAAATGACATTAGTTTTACTTTTGAAAAAGGTAAAATTTATTCCTTAGTTGGTCCTTCCGGCTCAGGCAAATCAACATTTTTGAATTTACTGTCTTTAATTGATCAACCAAATTCAGGGTCGATTGAAATTTTAAGTAAAAAAATTGATTTTTCAGAAAAAGTGCAAAATGATAAAATTAGATCTGAAAAAATTGGGATAATTTATCAGGATAAAAATCTGTTAAATGATTTTACTGCTTTAGAAAATATTTATTTACCAAAATTATTATTAACTAATGACAAAAAAAACTCTATTGAGGAAGCTAAAAAAATTTGTAAAAAAGTTAATTTAACCTCAAGATTAAATCATTATCCATCGGAGTTATCAGGTGGAGAGATTCAGAGAGTTGCTATATCTAGAGCTTTAATTAATGAACCCGAAATAATATTAGCAGATGAACCAACGGGAAGCTTAGATTTTGATAATGCTAAACAAATATTTAAAATTTTATTTAACTTAAAAAATAAAAATCGAGTTATAATTTTTGCAACTCATAATAGATATTTTGCAAATATGGCAGATTGTAAATTGCAAATGATAAATGGTAAGATAAAACTTACCAATGCAAGAGTCGATTAGCAAAATATTTAATCATTTCAAAATACATACACAATATTCTATTTGTGAAGGTGCCGCTAAAATAGACTTGTTAAAAGAATATTGTAAATCAAACAAAGTACAATCCTTAGGAATATCTGACACAGCAAATTTATTTGGAGCCCTAGAATTTTCTGAGAGCATATCGTCTGTTGGTACCCAGCCAATAATAGGCACTCAAATAAACTTTAAATATAAAGATTATTATGGATTAATTCCTTTAATAGCTAAAAATTATATTGGCTATAAAAACATAATAGAATTATCTTCAAAATCTTATCTAGAAAATGACTCTTTAAATGATCCACATTGTAAATTTGAAGATTTAATACATTTTAATGAAGGTATTATCATCCTCTCAGGATCAATTAACTCATTATCAGGAAATCTTTTTAACAAAGGGTTGTTGGAGGAATTAAGCAGTGTTTATAAAGCTCTTTCAGAAAACTTTGCTGACAATTTTTATATAGAAATACAAAGACACAATGATGCTAATGAAAAACAATTTGAAAGTTATAATTTAGAGCAATCTAAAAATTTGAATTTACCAATCATTGCCTCTAACGAAGTTTTTTATATTGATAAATCAATGCATGAAGCTCATGAAGCTTTAATGTGTATTGGACAAAAAACATATGTCAATGATGTTAATAGAAATAGGCTTTCTAATAATCATTACTTAAAAAGTTCTGATGAAATGATAGAATTGTTCAAAGATCTTCCAGAGGCACTTGAAAATAATTTTAATCTTCCTTACAGATGTAATTATAGACCATTGCCTTCAAAGCCAATTTTGCCAAATATTTCAGATAATAATATTGATACAAATGAAGCACTACTAAATGAATCCTTAAATGGTCTTAAAGAAAAATTTGAAAAAATTTTCAATATAAATGAAACTGAATTTAATACTAATGATGATTATAAAAAATATAAAATAAGATTAGATCATGAAATTAGCATTATAACCAAAATGAATTATTCTGGTTATTTTTTAATAGTTTCAGATTATATTAAATGGGCAAAAAATAATAATATTCCAGTTGGACCAGGTAGAGGGTCTGGAGCAGGTTCTTTAGTTGCCTGGTGTCTTTCAATTACAGATATCGACCCAATTAAGTTTAATTTGATTTTTGAGAGATTTTTAAATCCAGATAGAATTTCAATGCCAGATTTTGATATAGATTTTTGTGAGGAAAAAAGAGATCTAGTCTTTGAATACTTAACAACAAAATATTCTAATAGCGTAGCTCATATAATTACTTTTGGTAAATTAAAAGCAAGGATGGTCATCAGAGATGTAGGTAGAGTATTAGGATTACCCTATGGTTTTATAGATAGCATTTGTAAAATGATTCCGTTTGATCCCTCAAGACCATTAAATTTACAGGAATGTATTAATGTCGAGCCAAGACTTCAAAAATTAATACAGGATGATAAGAGAGTTAGTAGACTTATAGAATTATCACTAAAATTAGAAGGCTTGAATAGAAACGTTGCAACGCATGCAGCTGGCGTTGTTATAGCAGATAAAAAATTAACTGAAACTACACCATTATATAAAGATTCTGCATCAGACTTACTATTACCTTCTACACAATTTGACATGTATTCCGCAGAAAATGCTGGATTAGTAAAATTTGATTTTTTAGGTTTAAAAACTTTAACAGTAATAGATAAAACGCAAAAACTAGTTAATGAAAAAGATCCAAATTTTAAAATAGATAAAATTAATTACGAAGATCAAAAAGTATACGATTTATTATCTAGTGGAAAAACGGTTGGGCTATTTCAGCTTGAAAGCTCAGGTATGAAAGATGCTTTAATTCATATGAAGCCAAATAGATTAGAAGATATTATTGCCTTAGTTGCTCTTTATAGGCCAGGACCAATGAGCAACATACCAATCTATAATGATTGCAAACATGGACTAAAAGAACCTGACTATCTTCATCCAAAATTAGAAGAAATTTTAAAACCCACTTACGGAGTAATAATTTATCAAGAACAAGTTATGCAAATAGCACAAGCTTTATCTGGTTTTACAGCTGGTGAAGCAGATATTTTAAGACGAGCAATGGGAAAAAAGAAAAGAGCTGAGCTTGAAAAACAAAAACAAAGATTTGTAGAAGGAGCATTTAAAAATGGCATAAGTAAAGACATTGCTGCAGGCATTTTTCTAAAAATAGAACCTTTCGCCGAATATGGGTTTAACAAAAGTCACGCAGCAGCATATGCGGTAATTGCCTACCAAACAGCATATTTAAAAACATATTATTCCCATGAGTTTTTTGCAGCATCAATGTCAATGGAATTATCAAATCAAAAAAAATTAAGTGAATTTTACGAAGAATTAAAAAGATTAAATATTGAAATTGTTAGACCAGATATAAATAAATGTTTTTCAGATTTCACATCAAATGGTAAAAAGTTTTTTTATGCGCTTGGCGCAATCAAAAACGTTGGTTATGAAGCAATTTCAAATATAGTTAAAGAAAGAGAAACCAATGGAGAGTATAAAAACTTATCTGATTTTATAAAAAGAGTTGATCCTAAGGATATAAACAAACTTCAGTTAGAAGGTTTAGTTAGAGCAGGTGCTTTTGATAATTTAAATAATAATAGACAATCAATTTATAATTCTATTCCAAACATTATATTAAAATCAAAAAATAATTTTGAAAATAAACAGGCTAATCAATTTGATTTATTTGACGATAAACTAAGTAATGAAGAAAATATTCTTGATGATATTGAAGATTGGAATATTGATATAAGACTTACAAAAGAGTTTGAGACATTAGGTTTTTACATTTCTGATCATCCTTTAAATCAATATAAATCTATATTCGATCAATACAACATTATAAGTTATGATAATTTCCAAAATGATGAAAATTTATTAAGTTCCAATATTGCTTGCACGGTTTTAAAAACCCAAGAAAAAAAAACACAAAAAGGAACATCTTATGCAATAATTAAATTTTCAGACTTGAATAGTGTTTTTGAATTATTTGTTTTTTCTGATATTTTTGAAATTAACCGTGAAGTTTTAACAGAGGGAAATTCTCTAATGTTGACTTTAATGAAAAATTATATCGATGAAAAAAAAACACAAAAAAAAATTAATGTTAAAAAAATTATTACATTAAAAGAAGTAATTAATAAACCAATTGATTTATTGAAACTTAAATTTAATGATTTATCTGAACTGGAGAAAATTAAATACCTGAAAAAAGATGAAGCCAAAACATCAATTAAATTCGAATTACAGGATAAACAAAATAAATTAGTTTTTGATTTAAAAGATAAAAGGAAAATTGACTTTAAACAGCTAAATTCACTAAAAATCAAAGAAAATTTAATACTAGATTAAAAATAATTCTTGAAATTATATTTTAAGCTTGTAATTACTTCTCAAATTAACACGCACACAATTTTTGGTTTTATACCTCCGGTCCCTTTGGGGCAATAATTGTGGTGGCATAACCGGGAATAAATATGAAAATACCTAATCTAACAATAGAACAACTATTAGAAGCTGGCGTTCATCTTGGCCATAAAACATTAAGATGGAATCCAAAAATGAAAAAATACATTTTTGGAAAAAGAGATTCAATACATATAATTGATTTAACACAAACATTAGAATTAACCAATGTTGCATTGGAAAAAGTGTATTCAACAATTTCAAATGGTGGAAAAATACTTTTTATATCGACAAAGAAACAGGCTTCAGAAGCTATTGCAGAATTAGCTAAAGATACTGATCAATATTACGTAAATTATAGATGGCTTGGCGGCATGTTAACTAACTGGGGAACTATCTCTAATTCAATTAAAAAATTAAATAAAATTAATTTAGATCTTTCATCAGAAAATAGAGGTTTTACTAAAAAAGAACTTTTAAAGATGAGTGGTCAAAGAGATAAATTGCAACGATCTTTAGGTGGAATAGCTGAAATGAAAAAAGTTCCTGATCTTGTTTTTATTATAGATACAAATTATGAGTCGCTTGCAATTAAAGAGTCTATAAAGCTAGGTATTCCAATTGTAGCAATCTTAGATACAAATTCCAACCCTGATGGCATTGATTTTCCAATTCCAGGAAATGACGATGCAAGAAGATCGATTGACCTTTATTGCAATTTATTAAAAGAAACTATCAACAATGCAAAAAAGGATTTGCCAATAGAAGCAGAACCTAAATCTGAAGCAAAAAAAATTGATATTGGTGAAAAATCGTCAAAAGAAAATAAAAATATAATACTAAATTAATAATTTAACAAAAAAGTAAAAAAATGAGTGATATCGAAAATATAAAAAAATTGAGACAATCAACAGGTGCAGGATTTAAAGATTGCAATGCTGCGTTAAAAGAGTCTAGCGGTGATTTAGAAAAAGCTGCTGAAATCCTAAGAGTTAAAGGTATTGCAAAAGCATCAAAAAAAATGTCAAGAGATGCCAAAGAAGGAGTTATAGTGGTAAGTGGTGACTCCAAAAAAACTTCACTTATTGAGGTCAATTGTGAAACTGACTTTGTTGCAAAAAATGATGATTTCCTAAATTTTGTAAAAGAATTGAGTGAAATAAATAATCAATGCTCATCAGATAAAGATAAATTAAATAAATCAGCTATGGCTAATGGAAAAACTGTAGAGGAAAATTTAGTCGCTCTAATTGCTAAAATAGGTGAAAAAATTACAATTGGTAAAACATCTACAATAGAAAATTCAAATTCACAAAATTTCATTTATCAACATTCAGTTATAAAAGATAATGTTTCAAAATTAGGAGTTGTAGTTTCTATTGAAACTTCTGAAGATAGTGATCAAATAAAAACTTTTGGAAAACAACTCTCAATGCATATTGCAGCATTAAATCCGATTGCTTTAAACTCTGATGAAATAAAAGAGGATGTAATTCAAAAAGAGCAAGAATTAATTGCAGAGGAGTTAAAAAAATCAGGTAAACCTGAAGAAATTGCAAAAAAAATAAGTTTAGGTAAAATTAATAAATTTAAAGAAGAAAATAGTTTAATGACACAAGATTGGGTAATAGAGCCCAAGAAAAAAGTTAAAGATATTTTAACCGAAATAAATATACCAAACTTAAAAATAAAAGAGTTTACTAGAATAAAAATAGGAGAATAATGTTCAATATATCTCAATACGATGAGAAAATGACTAAAACTCTAGATGTTTTTAGCAAAGAATTATCATCCTTAAGAACTGGAAGAGCGAATGCAAGTATGCTTGATCTAGTCAAAGTGGATGTTTATGGACAACAAATGCCAATTAATCAGTTAGCTAGTATAACAACACCCGAGCCAAGAACTATCAATATACAAGTTTGGGATTTAAATAATGTAAATCTTATTGATGCGGCTATTAAAAAATCTGAACTTGGGCTAAATCCTCAAATTGATGGTCAATTAATTAGATTACCTGTACCTGATTTAAGTGAAGAAAGACGAACAGAAATGAAGAAAATAGTCAAATCAATGGGGGAAAAATGTAAAGTTTCTATTAGAAATATTAGAAGAGAGGCAAATGATGATTTAAAAAAATTGCTTAAAAATAAAGAAATTTCAGAAGACGAAGTAAAAAAAAATGAAAAAATAATACAAGATTTTACAGATAAAAATATAAAATTAATTGATGACAAAGTCATATCTAAAGAAAAAGATATAATGACAATATGATAAAACCTAAACATGTAGCCATAATAATGGATGGCAATGGAAGATGGGGTTTAAAAAAAAATAAAACAAGAAATTATGGACATCTTCAGGGAATAAAAACTGTCGAAGATATAATAAAGGCATCAATAAAAAAAAAATTAAAGTTTTTAACATTATACACTTTTTCAACAGAGAACTGGAAAAGGCCAAAAAATGAAATTTTTTTTTTATTCAAGATTTTAGAAAATTATATTGATAAAGAATTAAAAAATTTAAATAAAGAGAATATAAAAATAAAAATATTAGGTGATCATAACAAAATACCAAGAAAATTAGTTGACAAATTAAAATACACAGAACTTTTAACAAAAAAAAATAAAAGATTACAAATTAATGTTGCATTAAATTATGGATCGAGAAATGAAATAATTAGAGCCATTAATAAAATTAAAAAAAAAAAATATAAAATATCAGAAAAACTAATAAATCAAAATTTGTACACAAAAAATATTCCTGATCCTGATATTTTAATTAGAACTGGTAATACAAATAGACTAAGCAATTTCTTATTGTGGCAATTACAATACAGTGAAATTTTTTTTGTTAAAAAATTGTGGCCAGATTTCAAACAGATTGATTTTTATAAAGTCCTTAATAAGTATGATAAAATTCAAAGAAAATTTGGCGCTATATGAAATTTAATTTTTTAAAAAGATGTTTTACGGGTGTTATTCTCTTTATCATCATTTACATTTCATTAACAAATAATCTAATTTTATTTTTATTATTTATTGCGATTACTTTTATTGCATTAACTGAAGTAAATAATTTATTGAAAAATATTTATAAAAATAAAATTTTTTATTTTTGTTTTTATTTATTGTGTGTGACATATCTGACTATTTTTTTATCTCAAATATTTTTTTTTATTATTAGTAATTCAGGTAATAAATTATTATTTATTTTTTTTCTTAGTATTTGTATATCAACTGATTTGGGTGGTTATTTTATTGGAAAATTATTTCAAGGAAAAAAATTAACTAAAATTAGTCCAAATAAAACTTATTCTGGTTTAATTGGATCGTATCTATTTACATTAATCACTTTTATTTATTTTTATTATCAATTTAATTATCCATTGAATTTTATTTTTGTTGCTTTATTTGTCTCTACAATTTCACAGATAGGTGACTTATTTGTATCTTACATTAAGAGAAGAGCAAATGTAAAAGACACCGGCTATTTTTTGCCAGGTCATGGAGGTATATTGGATAGAGTCGATGGAATTATATTTGCAATACCAATTAGTATAAATTTTCATTTTATATTTATATGAAAATAAAAAAAATATTAATATTAGGATCAACAGGCTCTATTGGTAAATCAACTCTAAATGTTATTAAAAAATATAAATCAGAAATTAAGATTGTATGTTTATCTTCAAATAAAAATTATAAAAAACTATATAAACAATCAAAATTATTTAATGTAAAAAATTTAATCATTACAGATTATAAATATTTTTTAAAATCTAAAGAATACTTTAAAAATAAAAAAATTAATATTTTTCCTAATGTTTCAGAGTATTTAAAAAAAAATAAAAAAAAAATAGATTTAGTAATTGTCGGTATCTCTGGATTAGAAGGGTTAATGCCGACTATTGAGATTATACCCTTTACCAAAAATCTTGCTAGTGCAAATAAAGAATCTATAATTTGTGGATGGAAATTTATCCAAAGTAAAGCTAAAAAATATAAAACAAATTTTATACCTATTGATTCTGAACATTTTTCAGTTTGGTCATTAATTAACAATGATAAAGATTTGATCTCAAAAATTTATTTAACTGCATCCGGCGGTCCTTTATTAAATAGCCCAAGTAAGAATTTAAAGAATATAAATATTAAAAAAGTCATAAATCATCCAAATTGGTCTATGGGAAAAAAAATATCGACTGACTCCGCTTCAATGATGAACAAAGTTTTCGAAGTTATAGAGGCTTCAAAAATTTTTAATTTAAAAAAACAAACAATTAAAATAATCGTTCATCCTAAATCAATTGTTCATGCTATCGTGGTTTTTAAAAATGGTTTGATAAAGGTTTTGATACATGAAACGAGTATGGAAATTCCAATATTTAATATTATTTTTAAAAATACA
Source organism: Candidatus Pelagibacter sp. RS40 (assembly GCF_002101295.1). NCBI lineage: Bacteria > Pseudomonadati > Pseudomonadota > Alphaproteobacteria > Candidatus Pelagibacterales > Candidatus Pelagibacteraceae > Candidatus Pelagibacter > Candidatus Pelagibacter sp. RS40. The sequence goes on along the minus strand of NZ_CP020778.1, from coordinate 51,595 downwards.
AAGGAATACTTTTATAGAAAAACGGATATTAATTTTAAAAGCCTAAATGGTATAAATTTTATTAAACCTGATACTAAAAAATTTCCATATATAAATATTTTAAATAAATATATTTTTAAAAATACTTATTTTGAGACAATATTGGTTACTATAAATGATGAACTTGTTAGGTTATTTCTGAACAAAAAAATAAGTTTTCTTAAGATGCAAAAATTATTATTAAAATTTATAAATTACTACTCATTTACAAAATATTATAATGAATTTCCAAAAAATACTAATGACATATATATTATGGCCGATAAAGTGAAAGCTTATTTAAAAAAAAATGAAAAAATTTTCAAATAAAATTAAATTTTTAGTATTTTTTACACTTTTAAATTTATCTTTTGGCTCTACGCATGCAGAAATACTCAAAAAAATTGAAATTTTCGGTAATGAAAGATTAGCTGATGAAACAATAATTTTGTTTTCAAATTTAACTATTGGAGACGATATAGATACAAACATTATCAATAATACCTTTAAAAATCTTTTTAAAACCGATTATTTTAAAGATTTGAAAATAAATTTTAAAAATGGAGTTTTAGAAATATCAGTTAAAGAAAATCCAATTATACAAGAAATCAAGATTAATGGAATTAAAAATAAGTCTATATTAAAACAATTAGAAAAAATTACAAGAAAGTCAGAAAAATATCCGTTTATAAATTCTAAAATTATTAACCAAAAAAATCAATTAAATAATATTGTAAGAATCAATGGTTTTTATTTCGCGGATATACAGACTCAAATTATCGATAATAATAATAATTCAATAAATCTAATTTATAATTTTAATTTAGGTGAACGAGCTAAAATTAACGAAATAAAGTTTATTGGAGATAAAATTTTTAATACGAGAAAACTTATTAAGATAATTTTATCAGAAGAAACTCGTCCATGGAAATTTATAACAAAAAATAAATTTATGGATCCAAACAGAATTTCAACAGATATAAAATTACTTGAGTTATTCTATAAAAATAAAGGATATTTCAATGTTAAAATTAAATCGTCATATGCACTGGTAAAAAACAATAGAGATTTCAAATTAATATTTTCTATAGATACTGGGAAGAAGTATTTCTTCAAAGATTTTAATCTAAATATATCGAATGATTATATAAATCATAATTTTTTAGATTTAAATAAAACTTTTAGCGATTTAAAAGGTAAACAATATTCAATAAAAGCTATTAATGATATAAAAAAAAAAATAGACAAGATTGCACTTCAAAAAGAATTCATTTTTATTGATGCAAAATATGAAGAAAAAATTGTAAATGAAAATGAAATTATTATTAATTTTAATATAGAACAATTAGAAAAATCTTATGTTGATAAAATTAATATTTTCGGAAATTTTATTACTGAAGAAAAAGTTATTAGAAATTCGTTAATTGTTGATGAAGGCGATCCTTACAATAAAATACTATTTAATAAATCAATAAGTAATATAAAATCAAAAGGTATATTCAAAAGTGTTAAAAGTGAAATTTCCAAGTCTAAAAATAAAAAAAATAAAATTATAAATTTAATTGTGGAAGAAAAGCCAACAGGAGAGATTTTTGCGGGTATTGGAACTGGTACGGGAGGATCTTCATTTTCAGTAGGTTTAAAAGAAAAAAATTATCTTGGCAAAGGCATAACTTTAGACACCAATTTTGCCTTATCCGATGATGAAGTAAGGGGAAAATTTAGTGTAATTAATCCTAATTTTAAAAATTCTGACAGATTATTAAAAACCACAATTGAGAGTACTACATCTGATTTTATGAACTCTAGCGGATATAAAACTACAAGAACAGGTTTAAGTTTAGGTACTGGTTTTGAGCAATATGAGGATATTTTTATAAACTTAGATGTATCAAATTATTATGAAAAATTGGTAACATCAGATAAGGCTACTGAAATAAAAAAAAAACAAGAAGGTGATTATTTTGAAAATTTATTTGTGTATTCAATAACTTTAAATAAACTTAATCAAAATTTTCAACCAACTGATGGTTTTTTTACTAAATTTAGTCAGTCAGTTCCTATATATTCTGACGACAACTCTTTTGAGAATACACTAACGGCGTCTAAATATCACTCGATAACAGACAATTTTTTAATAGCTGGAAAATTATATTTGAAGGCTGTAAACTCCATTGATGGTGATGTCCGTGTTTCAAAACGAGTTTATATACCTTCAAGTCGATTAAGAGGTTTTGAATCAGGTAAAATAGGTCCTAAAGATGGAACCCAATATATTGGTGGTAATTACGGAGCGGCTTTTAATTTTACATCATCGTTCCCGAAATTCTTTAATGAATTTGAGAATCTTGATTTAAATTTATTTGTTGATGCTGCAAACTTGTGGCATGTTGATTATGATGATTCTTTGGATTCAGATAAAATTAGATCCTCAACTGGTGTAGCTGTAGATTGGTTTACTGCTATAGGCCCGCTTTCTTTTTCTTATGCAATTCCAATTACTGATGCTAATTCAGATGAAACAGAATCATTTAGATTTCAAATAGGAACTTCGTTTTAAATGAGACTATATTTGTATATTATTCTAATATTTTTTTTTCAATCAAACATTGCTATTTCTGATGAAAAAATAGCTTATATAGACTTAAGTTACATTATAAACAATTCTATTTCAGGCAAATCAATAAATACTTTTATAAATAATATTGAGCAAAAAAAATCTAATTATTTTAAAGAAATTGAAAATAAAATTAAAGATGATGAAAATAATCTAATTTCAAAAAAAAATATATTGAATAAAAAAATTTATAATGAAGAAGTTGAAAAAATTAAAATTAGAATTAATAATTATAAACTTGAAAGAAAAAACTTTAATAAGTCTTTAGATGATAGTAAAATTAAATATACAAACAAATTACTAGAAATTTTAAACCCAATAATTTCAGAATATGTTGAAAAAAATTCAATTAACATGGTTCTTCCAAAAAAAATAGTAATCTTAGGAAAAAAAAAACTTGATATAACTCTTCCAATTCTTTTAGAGCTAGATAGTTCAATTAAAGAAATAAACTTTAATGAATAAAAATATTTTTTACAAAAAAGTTAACAAAATATCACTTAAAAAAGTTTGTAAAGCTTTAAAAATAAAAAATATTACTAGTAATAATATTTTTTTAAGTGATATTAAAACCATAGATAATGCATCAAAAAATGATTTGACATTTTTACATTCTGCGAAGTATTTGAAACTTATTCCAAAAATTAAATCAAATTTTATAATTACATCATCAGCATTTAAAAAATATCTTCCAGGAAAAAATCTTCTTGTTGTAAATAATGTTCTTGTTGATGTTGCAAAAATAACAGAGCTTTTTTATCCTAATTCACTGAATGATAACTTTATTAATAGAAAATCTAATAAAAATAAATTTTTTAAAACAAAAAATATTTTTTTTGGATCAAATGTAATAATTGGAACAAACGTTAAAATAGGTGCTAATACCTACATAGGTCATAATACTATAATAGAGGACAATGTTATTATTGGAAAAAATTGTTCTATTGGTTCCAATGTAATTTTAAAGAAATCTATTATAGGAAATAATGTAAATATTTTAGATGGTGCAGTTATTGGTAAAAAAGGTTTTGGTTTTTTTCCAAAAAAAGGTAAAAATTTAAGATATCCCCATATAGGTATGGTTATAATAAAAGATAATGCAGAAATTGGTTCAAATAATACAATCGATAGAGGTTCATTAGGGAACACAATTATTGGAGAAAATACATTTTTAGATAATCAAGTTCATATCGCTCATAATGTAAAAATTGGAAAAAATTGCATAATAGCTGGACAGGTTGGTTTTGCTGGAAGCTCTGAAATTGGTGATAATGTTTTAATAGGTGGTCAAGCTGGTATATCTGGACATCTAAAAATTGGTAATAATGTGCAAATAGGAGGGGGTAGCGGTGTTATTAAAAATATACCTGACAATACAAAAGTTATGGGCTATCCAGCAAAAGACATTAAATTATTTTTAAAAGAAAATAAAAAATGACAGATAAATTAAATAAAGAAGATATTAAAAATTTATTACCTCATAGAGAGCCCATGCTTCTAATAGATGAATTAATAAATATAAAAAAATTAAAATCTGCTACAGCAATTGTAAACGTAAAAAAAGATAGTTTTTTTGTCCAAGGTCATTTTCCAGGAGAACCAGTAATGCCAGGTGTTTTAATTGTAGAGGCATTTGGACAAGCCGCAGCAGCTCTTACAGCTGCAGGCATAGATAAATCAACATATGAAAATAAACTAGTTTTTTTAATGACTGTTGATAAGGCTAGATTTAGAAGTCCAGTTATCCCAGATTGTAAGCTTGAATTAAATATTGAGGCTATAAGATCTCATGGAAGGGTTTGGAAATATCAAGGCGAAGCTTTTGTTGATGGTAATAAAATGGCAGATGCACAATGGGCTGCAACAATTGTTGATAGGAAGAAATAAACAGTAGCAATAGTTGATAGGTATAAATAAATAATTTTGTTATTTATTTAATTGTGATCCATAAAACAGCGATAATAGATAGTAAAGCACTTATAGGTAACAATGTAAAAATCGGTCCATATTCTATAGTTGGTCCTGATGTTGAGATCGGTGATGATACAATAATTCATACACAAGTAAATATAACTGGGAACACAAAAATAGGAAAAAAAAATGAGATTTTTCCATTTTGTTCAATTGGAACACCCCCACAAGATCTTAAATATAAAGGTGAAAAAAATTCTTTAATAATTGGAGATAATAATAAATTCAGAGAGTACGTGAATATAAATCCAGGCACAGAGCAGGGTGGCAGTATTACTAAAATCGGAAATAAAAATTTATTTATGGTTTATTGTCATGTAGCACATGATTGTATAATTGATGATAACATAGTTCTTGCTAACAATGTTCAAGTTGGCGGCCATGTTTCAATAAATAAACATGCAATTGTAGGTGGAAGTTGTGCGATTCATCAATTTTCTAGAATTGGTGAATTTGCGATGATAGGAGGAATGACAGGGGTATTAAGTGATGTTATTCCTTACGGTTTATCTCTTGGAAATAGAAATTATTTAATAGGATTAAATTTAATTGGTTTAAGAAGATCAGGTATTTCAAATCAAGATATTAAAAAAATTCAAAGCGCATATGATATTATTTTTTGTGATGATACATTTAGAAAAAATATTGAAAATTTAGGTTATGAATTAAAAGAAAATAAATATGTTGATAACATCGTAAAATTTATTAATTCCGATAAAAAAAGACCAATATCTGTTCCTATGAATAATAAATGATTTGTTTATTCCTCGGCAATAGAAATTTACCAAAATTAATTATTAAAAGACTAAAAAGAAAAAAAATAAATTTTTTTATTATTGATTTAACAAAAAAAAATATCTTTAAAAAATTCGATAATAGTTTCCATATTGGTATAGGAAAATTTGGAAAAATATTAAATTTAATAAAAAGTAAAAATTGTAAAAAAGTGATATTTGCTGGGAATATCGAAAAACCAAAAATTTCATCATTAAAACTTGATTTCAAAGGAATTTATTATTTGCCAAGAATTATTAAAGCAGCAAAATTTGGAGATGCAGCCATATTAAAAGAATTAATAAAAATATTAGGAGAAAATAAAATAAAAGTTTTAAAACTGAATAAATTTAATCCTGAATTAACCTTAAAAAAAGGAACTTATAGCAAGTTAAAACCTAACTTAAATCAGAAGAGAGAGATTAATAAAGGTATAAGATATTTGTATTCAATTAATTCTCATAATCACGTTCAAGCAGCTGTTATTAGAAATAATAAACTTATTTCGTATGAAAAAAAACAAGGCACTCAATCAATGTTATCAAAAATAAGTAAAGTGAAAAAAAATAATGGTTTTTTAATAAAGCTTCCCAAAAAAAACCAAGACTTAAGAGCTGATTTACCAACAATAGGATTTGATACAATAAAAGAATGTAAAAGAATTGGTTTGAGGGGTATTGTTTTAAAAAACAATCAACATATAATTTTAGATAAAAAAAAAATAATTGAATTTTCCAATAAAAATAAAATGATTTTACATGTGATATGAAGAAGATATTTGTTTTAACAGGCGAGCCATCAGGGGATAAATTGGCTTCAAATGTAATTAAGAGTCTAAATGAAAAAAAAAAAGATATTGAATATCTTGGTGTATGTGGCAATAATTTAAAATCTTTAGGAATTAAATCTATATATGATCAAAAAGATATCACCTATATGGCTTTTACTGATGTCATATTTAACTTTTTAAAAATAAAAAAAAAAATTGATTTAACTGTAAATAAAGTCATTAAGTTCAATCCAAGTATTCTTCTTACAGTTGATAGCCCTGATTTCTCTTTACGTGTTTCTGAAAAAGTAAAACAAATCAATCCAAAAATCAAAACAATACATTTTATTGCACCAAAGGTATGGGCATGGCGAGAGGGAAGAGTAAAAAAAATGAAAAAATATCTTGATCATATTCTTCTTTTATTTGGTTTTGAAAAAAAATTCTTTGATAAAGAAAAATTAAAAAATACTTTTGTTGGACATCCTTTGTTAGATTACATGGAAAAGGATATAAATGTTGAGATCAATAATTTTGTAGAAAAAAAAAATATTGTATCTTTGTTTCCAGGCAGTAGAGATAGTGAAATTAAAATCCTTTTTCCAGTATTAATTAATTTTATAAAGAAAATGAATTTAAAAGATAATTCGTATCATTATATTTTTCATTCTACTCAAAAATTTAAAGAAATGATAAAAAGTAAATTATTACCAGAAAAACTTTCCAATGTTGAAGTTGTTAGTGATGATAAAATAAAATCTCAGGTTTTAAAAAAATCAATTTTTGCGATTGTGAAGTCTGGAACTGTATCTATCGATGTATGTAAAAATAATATTCCTTCAATGATAATTTATAAAATGAATTTTTTTAATTATCATATAGCTAAATTTTTATTGAAAATTAAATATGTAAATATGATCAACATAATCAATAATAAAGAAATCATTCCAGAACTTTTGCAGAATGAATGTAATCCAAATGAGATTTATAAAACTTTTTATTACTTTATGAAAAAACCTAATTTAATTAAAGAACAAATGTCTGTCGTTAAAAATACTATAGATGATTTAAAGTCTTCAACCTCTGCAAGTGACCAAGCATCTAAAGTAATTTTATCCTACCTTACTTAATCTATCTAAAACTCTTTTTTTTCCTAACGATATTATAATATCATATATTCCAGGTCCAAATTTTGAGCCTGTTAAAATAATTCTTAATGGCTGTCCTACACCTTTAAAGTTTGTTTGATTCTCTGATATTAAATTATTTATTATTGGTTCTAATGTTTCTTTATTAAAAACTTCTATTTCATTTACTTTTTTCATGAAAGATTTGATTATATTTTTTGCATTCTCAGTTATTAAACTCATTTCAGCTTTTTCAATAATTATCTCATCATTTATAATAAATTTTGAATTGTTATAAATATCTTCCATTGTTTTTGCTTTGTTTTTTAAAAAAGTTAATGATTTTTTTATAATATTTAGATTTTCATTGTTAATATTTTCCTTAAAATTTTTACAATATTCCTCGAAACTTTGGAAAAGATCATCGTTACTTTTATTTTTTATATAATACTCATTCATTGATAAAATTCGTGACATATCAAGTTTTGAAGGTGATTTTCCAATACCTTCCAAATTAAAATATTTAATACTTTCTTCCAGAGAAAATACTTCTTTATCTTTATAAGACCATCCCAATCTCATAAGATAATTTCTTAGGGCATCAGGCATAATTCCAATTTTTTTGTAATCATCAATTGTTGAAGCATTATCTCTTTTTGATAATTTTTTACCTTCCAAGGTATGAATTAAAGGTATGTGCGCAAATAAAGGTTTTTCCCATTGCAGCGCCTCATAAATTTGAATTTGTTTAAATGTATTGATTTTATGATCATCACCTCGAATTATATGAGTCATATCCATATTATGGTCATCTACTGAAGCCGATAAATTGTATGTTGGTGTTCCATCTCTACGTAAAATTATAAAATCTTCAATTGTATTATTTTCAATTTCTATATCTCCTTGAACTAAATCATTAATTTTTGTGCTGCCCTCAATTTTACTTTTAAACCTTATTACTGGTTTTACATCTTGAGGAGCCTCTATTTCACTTTTATCCCTCCATTTTCTATTATAAATGTACGGTATCTTTTTTTGTTTAGCTCTAAGTTTTTGCTCTTCTATTTCATCTGAGGAGCAATAACATTTGTAAGCATTTCCGGTTTCTAATAATTTATTCACGACTTTAATATGACTTTCAATATTTTTTGATTGAATATACTCCTCTCCATCATGATTAATCCCTATCCATTTAAGAGAATTTAAAATCTGTAATTTAAATTCCTCTTTTGATCTTTCTTTATCAGTATCTTCAATTCTTAAAAAAAATTTTCCATTATGGTTTTTTGAATATAGCCAATTAAATAAAGCAGTTCTTACTCCACCTATATGCAACGGTCCAGTAGGTGAGGGTGCAAACCGAGTTGCAACTTTTTTCATCCAAAAATATTTAGACTATTTTATTAGAAGTTTCTATATAAAGATACTAGTACGCCTTGTACTTTTACTCTGTCAGGACCAAAAATTTTAGTCTCATAATTTCTGTTAGCACTTTCTAGTGCCACAGTCTTTCCTTTTCTACGAATTCTTTTTAACATAGCTTCATTATCATCAATCAAAGCTACAACAATTTTACCATTTTCAGCAGTATCAGCCTTTTTAACTATTACAGTATCACCATCATTAATACCCGCTTCAATCATTGAATCGCCTTTAACTTTTAGACCAAAAAACTCTCCATTTTTCTCGATGTTATCTGGCATCGGAATTCTCATTACTTCATTTTGAATAGCTTCTACAGGAGTGCCCGCTGCAATATTTCCTAAAACTGGTATTTCACTACCAGATTTATTCCCTAGATTTTTATCATCTAATCCACCTCTAATTACACTTGGTGAAAAACTATTATAAATATCATTGGCAGAAGCAGTTTCTGGTAATTTGACTACTTCAAGAGCTCTTGCTTTGTGAGCTAATCTTTTGATGAAACCTCTTTCCTCTAGAGCACTTATAAGTCTATGTATCCCTGATTTAGATTTAAGATTTAGAGATTCCTTCATTTCTTCATATGATGGGGATACACCTGTAGACCTCAACTTCTTGTTAATAAATAAGAGTAAGTTTTTTTGTTTTTTAGTTAGCATAGAACAAATTGTGTACACAAATGTTCTATTAAAGTTCTACAATTATCACAATAGAAAAAAGATCAATAAAATTAAGGTTTTCGGCCTAAAGAATAGAAAAAATATTGTTATTATCTAAATTTTTAAGAATTGATTCACCAATTAAAAAAGTTTTTATTTTGGTGCTGTTTCTGATTTTTAAAACATCTTCTTTGCTTTTAATGCCACTTTCAGAAATTAAAGGGCCATTGTGATTTACTAGAACATCATGAATATCATAAGTTGTATTAATATTTGTTTCGAGAGTTTTTAAATTTCTATTATTTATTCCTATTAAAGCATCATGGTATTTGAGAGATTTTTTTGCTTCATCTACTGTGTGAACTTCAACAATAACTGACATTTTTTGATTAATAGCTTCCTGGTAAAGTTCATCAGCAATTTTTTCATTTACACCAGCAAGAATAATCAAAATTGCATCTGCACCATAACTTTTTGAAAGTTTAACTTGAAATTTATCTATAAAAAAATCTTTACATAAAACAGGAAGATTTATTTTTTGTTTAATTTTTTTAATATGATCCAATTTACCCAAAAAGTAATCTTCTTCTGTTAAAATAGATAAGCATGTAGCTTTATTTTTAAAATAAATCTCTGCGATACTTAGAGGATCATAATTTTCAATTATAATACCTGCTGAAGGACTTGCTTTCTTAATTTCTGCAATAATTGATAAATTATTATTATTTATATTATTTTGAATTTTATTTTTAAAATCAATGAAATTATTATTTTTTTCTATTTGGTCATTTATACTTTCCAAGGATATTTCATTTTTAATCTTTTCAAGTTTCAATTTCTTTTTGTCGATGATTTTTTGTAAAACATTGTTAGACATAATTTAATTTTTTTAAATGTTCTAGTGTTTTACCACTTAATAAATGATTTCTTGAAATTTCATAAGCATTTTTAAAGTTCGTTTCTTTTTCAGAAACTATTAATCCAGCTGCAGCATTTAAAGAAACAGCTTTAGAAAAATCATTATCTTCACCCTTAAATATTTCAATTATTTTTTGAGAGTTATATTCAGCATCTTTACCAACTAATTTTTGAAAATTATCAGCCTTTATATTTAATTGCTTAGGATCAATAATGATTTCACTTATTTCTCCTCTTTTCAATTGCATAACATGGGTTTTTTGATACGGAGATATTTCATCTAAACCATCTTCACTGTTTACTACCCAGGCAAATTTGATATTTAAATTTTTTAATGCGCTAGAAAATATTTTAAGTAAATTTCTATCAAATACACCCACTACTTGTCTTTCAACTTTTGCTGGACTGCTTAATGGACCAATTAAATTAAATATAGTTCTTTTTCCAATTTTTTTTCTTGTTGGTCCGACATATTTCATGGCGCTATGATAGTTAGGAGCAAACATGAAACCAAAATGGTTTTTATTTATTTGATTTTCTACACCTTTTGAATCTAAATTGATATTTACTTTTAATGCCTCTAAAACGTCAGCAGAGCCACATTTGGACGAAACTGCTTTGTTACCGTGTTTTGCAACCTTAACTCCCATACTTGCCAATAACAAAGCTGAGGCAGTTGAAATATTTAATGTATCTTTCCCATCACCACCTGTTCCACAAGTATCAATGCAATTCTGCACATTCACTTTTGTTGCTTTGTCTCTCAAAACTGCAACACCTCCTGCAATTTCATCTGAAACCTCGCCTTTTTCAGAAAGGTAAGTCAAAAATTTGAATATTTCGTCATCATTTGCTTTTCCATCCATTAAATTTTGAAAAGCATTAATACTTTCTTCAAAAGATAAGTTTTGTTTATTTCTTAATTTATCTAAAAATTTATCCATTTTAATTCTTAATAAAATTTTTCAATATTTTTAAACCATGTATAGTTTTTATACTTTCAGGATGAAATTGCACACCATGAGTATTATATTTTTTATGTTTAATACCCATGATATTACCGTCATAAGTTTCAGCTGTTATCTCTAGCTCATTTGATAATGTTTTTTTGTCTATTATTAAGCTGTGGTACCTTGTTGCTTCAAATATTTTTGGGATTTTTCTAAGTACCCCTCTCTTTTTGGAATAAATTTTGCTTGTTTTTCCATGAACTAATTCCTTGGCTTGTACTATTTTTGAACCAAATGATTGACCAATTATTTGATGTCCTAAACAAACCCCTAAAATTGGAATTTTTTTATATAAGTCCTTTACAATTTTAAGACAGTTTCCTGCTTGATCTGGATTTCCTGGACCAGGTGAAATAACAATTTTTTTGTATTTTCTTTTTAAAATTTCTTTGGAATTAATTTTATCATTCCTTATAACATCAACGTCTTTGGCATAAACAGAAATATAGTGATATAAATTGAATGTAAAACTGTCATAGTTATCAATTAGTAATATTTTCATAATTATTCTAGTGCTTTTAATAAAGCTTTTGCTTTATTTACCGTTTCTTTAAATTCATTTAATGGTTTGCTATCAGCAACAATACCTGCTCCAGATTGAACATAAAATTTTTTATTTTTAGTTAATGCTGTTCTTAAAGCAATACATGTATCAAAATCACCATTTGCAGAAAAATATCCAATACCACCTGCGTATACTTTCCTTTTTGTATTCTCAAGTTCATCAATTATTTCCATTGCTCTAATTTTTGGTGCTCCAGATACAGTACCAGCAGGAAAACCAGACAACAAAGTGTCAAATTTAGAAAACTTATTATTAAATTCCCCTTGCACATTCGAAACTATGTGCATGACATGAGAATATTTTTCAACATTAAAACTTTCTGTAACTTTTACAGTGTTTATTTTTGATACTTTGCCCGTATCATTCCTACCAAGGTCTAAAAGCATCAAATGCTCGGAAAGCTCCTTTTTATCTTGTAAAAGATCTTTTTTAAAAAAATTGTCTTCTTTTTTATTTTTACCCCTTGGTCTAGTACCGGCTATAGGCCTTATTGTTATTTTATTATTTCTTAATCTGACAAGAATTTCAGGACTTGCCCCAATAATTTGAAAATCGTTAAAATTAAAAAAATACATAAATGGTGATGGATTTGTTTTTCTAAGTTTCTTGTAAATTTCTAATGGTTTTTTTGTTAATTTAGTTTGAAATCTTTGACTTAGAACAACCTGAAAAATATCACCAATTTTAATATATTTTTTTGCTTTTTTTACATTTGATATAAATTTTTTCTTTGAGGTATTTGATTTGATAGGACTCAATTTAATTATTTTTTCATTAAACGATGAATTTTGGGAGTAGTTTGCTAAAAAAACCATTTGTTCTATTTCATGAATAGATTTTTCGTATTTCGTTTTTAAATTTTGAATTTTTTCGTCACTAAATACATTGACAATAAAATATAGCTTACTTTTTAAGTTATCGTGAATTACAAGGTTTCTTGGACGTAATATTCTTGCATCAGGTATGTTTAAATCATCTTTATTTTTATTAGGTATTCTTTCAATATAACGGATAATGTCATAAGAAAAATAACCTGATATCAGTGAACAAATAGGAGGTAAGTTTTTAGGTGTATTAAATTTAAATTCTTCAATAATTTTTTCTATGTTCTCTTTAGGATTTCCTATCAATGTTTTTTTTTTGTTCCCAGTTAGAATTTGACATCTATTGTTATTAAACTCCCAAATTTTATCTGGATTACTACCAAATATTGTGTACCTACCTTTAATTTTCCCTTTTTCTACAGACTCAAAAACAAAACTATTTTTTTCAATTAAAAGATTATTAATTAAATTAATTATTTCTTGTTCACCTTTTGTATTAATAGAAAAAAATAAAACTTGATTTTTTTTTTTTAAATAACCAGATTTAAATTGGTTAAAATTGACATTAAGCATTATCTGAAATTATTTTTTATTCTCTCAAGCGTGCTATTAAATAATTTAACATTATATTTTTTACTCAAAGACAAATCATAAGTACTATATATTTCTCCCATTACTTGACTATTTGACTTTAATTTATACTCGTTAACTTTATCAGCATCTTTATTAAGCATACTTGTATTTATATTTGATATTTTAGATAAATAGACATCATTATTTTTATCTGCAATCAAAACAAAACTTTTTTTAGGGAGCGAATATAATAATTCTACCGACTCTCTACTAAAAGTTTCATCAAAATTGGATGAATTAATTTTCAATTTTTTAATATTACTTTCATTCTTTGCAATTTTTAAAAATTCAACATTTGAAAATTTTTTATCTTGAATTTTTTTAAATAGTTTTTTGTTGTAATCAATTTTTTGCTTCATCACTAATTGATTTTTAACTCTTTCAATAAAATTTAAATCATTTAAGTCTGGTAAAATTTTTTTTACGTTTGATATCTCATATAAAAGATAAAAGTCATTTTTATCAATAATTTGAGTGTTATCCTCTTTTCTTTTAGAATATATTTCTCGTAGAATCTCATCTGAATCCATCTCATTGTTAAAATTTGAAACTACTTCAATTTTTAAATTATATGCTTTTTGAATTTCATTTAATTTAGAGCCATTAAATATACTATTTTCTATTTCATCAATTTTTTTAAAAAAATCGTCATTAAATTCACTAATATCCAAAAGTGTCTTTGGTGTAATTTTTGTATATTTAATATCTATTAATTCTTCTTTTAGATTATCTTCATTCTCTTTAATAAATTTATCGATCTCAGATTTAGATGTATTGATTTTATAAACTTGATTTAGATCGAAATATTCAATTTCGAGTTCTTTGTTTTCATTAATATAAATTTTATTTTTGAGAAAATATGGTGAAATTAGTCCTCCACTTACATAATCAAATAAATTTTTCTTTAATTCTTGATCCTTAAGTTTTATTTCATAAATTGGCGCTGTAAGATTATTCTCTAAAAGAAATTTTTCATATTTCAGTCTCGAAAATGATTTTTTATCATCAACAAATTTTTCATCACTTCTAATTTTATTTGCTAATATGTTTTCAGACAATGATGCGTTTAAGCTTTCTATTTCCATTTCTAATAATTTATTAGAGACAAGACCAGTTAATATTTCTTCAATAACATTATTTTCTATATTTTCTTTTACATACTCCAAGTTAATTCTTGACTGATTTACATATTGTAAAAAATCTTGTGTCGAAATTGATTTATTATTTATTTTAGCAACATTGTTAGTATTGCCTCCACTAAATACACTTCCCATTCCCCAAAATACAAATGGAACAATAATTATAGCTATTAGAACACCAGCTAATTTAGTGTTTGAAAATCCTCTTAAGTTTTTTAACATCAGTAAATCGTTTATATATTGAACTACAAAAAACAAACCTATAAATTAAAATATTGTGTATGACAAATATTAATATGATTTTTGTAGCTAACTGGAAAATGCATGGCAATTTTAATGATATTTCAAAGGTAAAAACTGTTTTAAACTTGATTAAAAATAAAAAGTATAAAAAGATTAAGATAATTTATTGTCCGCCATTTACATTGATTAAATCATTTTCAAATTATTTTAACAATACTAAACTTAATATAGGTGCACAAAACTGTTATTATAAAAGCGATTATGGTCCATACACAGGAAATGTAAATGCAAAACTCATCAAATCTGCTGGAGCAAAATACATTATATTAGGACATTCAGAAAATAGAAATGAGGGAGAAACAGATTTGCTTATCAACCAAAAAATTAAATCTGTATTAAAGGAAAAATTAAGCATTATATTTTGTATAGGCGAAACAATAGATGAAAAGAAAAAAAAAATTACATTCCAAGTTTTAAAAAGACAAATATCCAAAGGTCTGAAAGGTATAAAAAATACAAATAAAATTATTATTGCCTATGAACCTGTATGGTCTATAGGTTCAGGAATTGTTCCTTCAAGAAATGAATTAGAAAAAAATATTAAAAAAATTAAAAAAATCCTTAAACAATTTAAATTCAAAAATTCTGTAAAGATTTTATATGGTGGATCTGTTAACTCCAAAAATGCAAATGAAATTTCAAAAATAGATGGCATAGGCGGTCTTTTAGTGGGTGGGGCATCTCTTAATTCAAAAAAATTCATTGATATAATAAAAAAAACGTCTAATTAATTCTCGTGGAAAATATACTTTTAATTCTAAATATTATACTTGCAGCAATTCTTGTTGTACTTGTTTTGCTCCAAAAGTCAGAGGGAGGAGCTCTTGGAATAGGTGTATCCCAAGATAATTTTATGTTTTCAAGATCAGCAGGAAATTTTTTAACCAAAGCAACTTCGATTATTGCAACATTATTTATTATCTGTAGTCTTGGTTTAACTATTATTTCTAGGGGAGAACTTACTCCAACAACATCTGTAATTGATAAAATTGAAAAAAATGCAGACGATGCACCAAAAGTACCAGAAAATAATAATTAGTACTTTTCATTTTTAAATAATCAGTCTATAAGATAATTCCATGGCGCGATATATATTCGTAACCGGCGGCGTGGTATCATCTTTAGGAAAAGGATTATCATCAGCATCACTTGGATATTTATTAAAATCACAAGGCTTTAAAGTCCGTATTAGAAAAATGGACCCGTATTTAAATGTTGATCCAGGCACCATGAGTCCATTTCAACATGGTGAAGTTTTTGTAACTGATGATGGGGCTGAAACAGATTTAGATTTAGGACACTATGAAAGATTTACAGATATTTCTTCTAAACAGTCAGACAATATAACAACAGGAAGAATTTATTCTGACATAATAAAAAAAGAACGTAAAGGTGGATATCTTGGAAAAACTGTACAAGTTATCCCACATGTAACTGATAGGATTAAAGAATTTATCAAGAAAGATATTACAAATGAGGATTTTGTAATATGTGAAATTGGTGGAACTGTCGGTGATATAGAAAGCTTACCTTTTTTAGAGGCTATAAGACAATTTTCAAATGAGAATGGAAAACTTAAATCGTTATTTATTCACCTTACTTTAGTTCCATTTATGAAATCCTCAGACGAAATAAAAACCAAACCTACACAACATTCTGTAAAAGAGTTAAGAAGTATAGGTATTCAACCTGATATTGTTATATGCAGATCAGAACAATCTATCCCGATTGATCAAAAGAGAAAAATATCACTGTTTTGTAATGTGCAAATAGAAAACGTAATAGAAACTATAGATGTAAAAACTATTTATGAAGCTCCTATAAGTTTTTTTAATCAGAAATTAGATAAACAAGTTCTTAAATATTTTAATTTAAGATCAAGGAGAAAACCAAATCTTAAACCTTGGAAAAAAATTACAAATACAGTTTTAAATACAAGAAAAACAGTTAATATTGCAATAATCGGGAAGTATGTGAACTTAAAAGATGCTTATAAATCTTTAGATGAAGCTTTAACACATGGTGGAATCCAGAATAAAGTTAAAATTAATTTAATAAGAATTGAATCAGATAAATTAAAATCAAACAACATAAGAAAAAAATTAAAAAATGTCTCTGGTATATTGATACCAGGAGGTTTTGGAAAGCGAGGTACTGAGGGTAAGATAGCTTGTATTAAGTATGCACGCGAAAAAAAAATACCTTTTTTAGGTATCTGCTTTGGAATGCAAATGGCAGTAATAGAATTTGCTAGAAATGTACTAAAAATCAAAAACGCAGGATCAACTGAACTTGATAAAAGAATTTATCCAGTAATCGGATTGATAAATGAGTGGAGCAAAGATGGTTTAATTATAAAAGGCACAGATAGAAATTTAGGTGGCACAATGAGGCTTGGTATATATGAAGCTTTGCTTAAAAATAATTCTGCCATAAAAAAAATATATAAATCATCAAAAATAAAAGAAAGGCACCGTCATAGATACGAAGTAAATAATAATTTGAGAGAGAAATTTGAAAAAAATGGTTTAATTTTTTCTGGCATGTCACCTGACAATAAATTGCCTGAGATTATTGAATTAAATAGTCATCCATGGTTTATTGGTGTTCAGTTTCACCCAGAATTTAAATCTAGACCTTTGGATCCTCATCCTTTATTTTCATCCTTTATTAAAGCAAGCAAGTCTAATTATGCAAAATAAAATAGTAAATTGTAACGGAATTGAAATTTCAAACAAAAATAAAATTTGTTTAATCGCTGGCCCATGCCAATTGGAGACAGAGCAACACGCAATGGATATGGTTGGTAAAATTAAAGAAATTACTGAAAAATATAAAATAGGTTTAATCTACAAAACCTCATTTGATAAAGCCAATCGAACGAGCTTACAGGGAAAAAGAGGGGCTGGTCTAGAGAAATCTTTACCTATTTTTGATAAAATAAAAAAAGAGAATAATATTCCAGTCCTAACAGATATTCATAATGAAGATCAATGTTCACTTGTTGCACCTCATGTAGATGTTCTGCAAATTCCAGCATTTCTTTGTAGACAAACAGATCTATTAGTTGCTGCAGCAAAAACTAAAAAAGTTATTAATGTAAAAAAAGGTCAATTTTTAGCTCCATGGGATATGGTTAATGTCACAAAAAAAATATCTGAAAGTGGTAATGAAAAAATTCTTGTAACTGAGAGAGGAGCCAGCTTTGGGTACAACACGCTAGTATCTGATATGAGGTCAATACCTATAATGGCTAAAAATGGTTATCCAATAGTTTTTGATGGAACACATTCTGTACAACAACCTGGTGGTCAAGGTGATAAAAGCGGAGGACAGAGAGAATTTGTTGAATATTTATCAAGAGCTGCCGTTGCTGTTGGAATAGCTGCAATCTTTTTAGAAACCCACCAAGATCCAGATAATGCTCCATCAGATGGGCCGAACATGGTGCCACTAGATAAACTAGATGGTTTAATTAACCAAATTGTAGAAATAGATAATTTAATTAAAAAAAATTAATGAGCAAAATTACAAAAGTTGTTGCAAGACAAGTTTTTGATAGTAGAGGCAACCCAACAGTTGAAGCAGAGATATTTGTTAAAAATTTAAGCTCAAGTTCAATTTGTCCATCTGGAGCATCTACCGGAACATATGAGGCATTTGAAAAAAGAGATAAAGCCAATAAAAAATATCTCGGTAAAAGTGTTTTTATTCCTATTAAATATATAAATTCTGTAATCTCAAAAAAATTAAAAAATCAAAATATTCATAATCAAGAGAGAATTGATCATATTTTAATTAAATTGGATGGTACCAAACAGAAAAAAAAAATAGGCGCTAATGCTATATTGGCTGTTTCTATGGCTGCAAAAAAATTATCAGCAAAAATAAAAAAAATACCCTTATATAAAAATTTTCTAGTTAAAAGTAATTACAAGCTCCCATATCCATTAATGAATATAATTAATGGTGGTGCTCATGCGAATAATGGACTTAGAATCCAAGAATTTATGATTAGACCTGATAGGGCAAAGTCTTTCTCTGAAGCCATAAGAATGTGTTTCATAGTAATAAATAATTTGAAAAAATTAATTAAACAAATGGGACACTCAACATCTGTAGGTGATGAAGGTGGTTTTGCACCAATGATTAATGATAATGAAAGTGCATTAAAACTTATAGTAAAAGCAATCAATTTGTCTGGATTTAAAAATGGAAAAGATATTTCAATTTGTTTGGATGTCGCTGCTAATGAGCTAATTAAAAATAAAAAGTATTCAATTCACTCTAAAAAATTTATTTCTGTTGATAAATCTATTAAAAATTACTTAAAACTAATCAATAAATTTAAAATTAAATCAATCGAAGATCCGTTTGGAGAAAATGATTGGAATGCATGGACTAAATTTTTAAGCAAAACACGAAAAGTACAAATAGTGGGGGATGATTTATTTGTAACTAATTTAGAAAGATTAAAAGTTGGATTTTTAAATGTATCAGCTAATTCAATTTTAATTAAATTAAATCAAATTGGTACTGTAACAGAGACACTTGAAGTAATTAAATTTGCACAATTAATAGGTTATAATACAATTATTTCACATAGATCAGGTGACAGTGAAGATACTTTTATCGCAGATCTTGCAGTTGGTACAAATTCAAATCAAATCAAAACAGGTTCATTAGCAAGGTCAGAGAGGGTTTCAAAATATAATCAGCTAATACGTATACAGGAGAAACTTGGAACATATTCAAAAATGAATACAATTTAAAAATGTTAGATAAAATAAAAAAAAATTATTATTTACTTATAATCACATTTTTGTTTATATATTTTCTCTTTAACTTGTTAGATGGGAACAGGGGATTAATATCAAATTTAGAAAAACAAGAAATATATAAAGAACTAAAATTAAAAGAGAGTAATTTAAGACTCAAAATTAGTGATTTAGAGCAAAAAAATTCCTTATTAACTGATAATTTAGATTTAGATTTTATAGAAATTTTAATTAGAGAAAAATTTTTATTTGGAAAACCTGGTGAAACTACCTATATAATTAAAATTGATGGAAAATAAAATTAGACCTAGACATCCTGAAAAAGTAAATAAACCAGCAAATCCAATAAAAAAGAAACCTCATTGGATAAGATCTAAACTTTTGAACAGTAAGGAATTTTTCTTAACTAAGACAGTAGTAAATAAAGATAATTTAATCACTGTTTGTCAGGAGGCAAATTGTCCAAATATTACAGAATGTTGGAGCAAAAGACATGCAACACTAATGATTATGGGTGATACATGTACTAGAGCTTGTGCCTTCTGTGATGTAAAAACAGGTAAGCCTGAAAAACTTGATAAATATGAACCTATTAAAATTGCTAATGCAGTAAAAAAATTAAATTTAAAACACGTAGTTATTACCTCAGTTGATAGAGATGATCTCCCTGATGGTGGATCAAATCATTTCCACGATGTTATAATTGCAACTAGAAATAAAAATCCAAATACCACAATCGAAGTTTTAACTCCTGATTTTTTAAGAAAAGGGGAGGCATACAAAAAAGTTTTAGAAGCTAACCCTGATGTTTTCAATCACAATATAGAAACAGTTCCAAGTATGTACTTAAAAGTAAGACCAGGAGCTAGATATTTTGGATCTTTAGAGCTTTTAAAAAATTCAAAAAAATTTAACAAAAAAGTTTTTACTAAGTCAGGATTAATGGTTGGTTTTGGAGAAACAAAAGATGAAATCATTCAAGTAATGGATGATCTAAGATCGGCAGAAGTAGATTTTTTAACAATTGGACAATACCTACAACCGTCTGTAAAACATTTCCCATTGAATAGATATTATCATCCAGATGAATTTGATGAGTTAGGAAGAATTGCTAAATCAAAAGGATTTCTTCTAGTGACATCATCACCATTAACGAGATCATCTTACCACGCTGATGATGATTTTGATAAACTGAAAAAAAATAGAAATATTATCAACTAATGCCAAAAGCATCTGTAACACGTTTAATTGAACGTGATAAAGCTAAGCTAATTAATTTTGTCTTAGATATTGAAAAATATCCAGAATTTATTCCATTCTGCATTGACTCGAAAGTTTATGAAAAAAAAGAAGATAATAATGTTGTAAATATTATTGCTGATTTGACAATTGGAAAAAAACCTTTTGTAGATACATACAAAAGCGATGTTAAGTACATAAAGAACCAGGATCATATTCATGTAACAAATATAGATGGACCATTGAACTATTTAGAAAATAATTGGAAATTTGTTCAAAAAGACAATTTTACTGAGGTTATATTTGATGTGGATTTTGAAATAAAAAATAAGTTTTTAAATATTATTATGACTAAGTCATTTGAATTTGGGTTAAATAAGATTGCTGATGCTTTTCAAAAAAGAGCAGAAACAATATAAAACATATTTTTTTTATAATTTTTAAAATTTAAAAGTATCAATTAAATTAAAGAATCAACTAAGTATAAGGCTCTTTTTACTGTTGCTTTTTGAATATCTTTTCTTTTTTTTTGTTTAAAAATATTTTTTGTTATAATCAATTTATTTGATTTTTTAACACCTATATAAACTAGCCCTACCGGTTTAGACTTTGTGCCTCCTTTTGGTCCTGCTATTCCAGTTATTGATACATTTACATCAGCTTTAGAGATCTTAGATAAATTTTTGACCATAGCTTCACAACACTCTGAACTAACAGCGCCGTATTTTTTAATTATCTTTTCATTTACCTTTAAAATATTGATTTTTGCATCATTGGAATAGGTGATTAGGCCAAGATTAAATATTTTAGAAGCTCCACTAATTGAGGTAATCGCTACGGCTAGCATGCCACCAGTACATGATTCAGCAAAAGATATTTTGAACTTTTTCTTTTGGAGTTTATTAACTAGATCTTTCATAATTAAATTAGGCTTTTTAAAATCATAAAGCATATCAATGATAAAACAACATAAAGACCAGCACAAACATCGTCCATTACAACACCAAAACTATTTTTGTGTTTTCTGTCAAAATAACTAACCGGAAATGGTTTTAATATATCAAAAAACCTAAATAGTATAAAACACACAGTATAAATGATAAGTGCCTGATCCATTGTTTTTTCTGTACCATGAGATATTTCATAAAGATATATTGGAATTGCCTGACCAATAAATTCATCAATAATTATTTCTCTTGGATCTTTATTTTCATTATTTTCAGTGTAATTTTTAATTGCTATAAACGAATACACAAAAGTAATAACTAAAATAATTAAAATTATATTTGAAGAAATATTTAGAATATGAAAGCAGACAAATAAAAATATTACAGTTGCTAGTGATCCAAACGTGCCAGGAAGAAAACCAATTCTTCCTAGAGAAAACATTGTAACAAAAATAGAATTAAATTTTTTAATCATAATTAGAAACTGAAACCACAACCTCACATGCAATAGCTTTTTCTTTACCTATAATTCCTAATTTTTCAACCGTTTTACCTTTGAGATTTATTTTGTATTTTTTGATTTGTAGTAATTTTGATAAAGATTTTATTATTTTGCCTCTATTCTTTGCAACACTTGGCTTTTCACAAATTAAGTTAATATCAATATTATTTAAATTATAGTTCTCTTTTTTTAAAGTTTCTAAAATTGGCTTAAGCATTTTAGTTGATCTAATGTTTTTATATTTTAAGTCATTGTTCGGATATAGTGTTCCTATATCATTTTTTTTCATACATCCTAATAGCGCATCTATAATTGAGTGAATAATAACATCTCCATCAGAATGTCCTTTTAAACCTGAATGATAAGGAATGTGTATACCACCCAAATATAGTTTTTTACCTTTTACCAATCTATGAATATCAAATCCAATTCCATAAAAAGTTTTTAATTTAATTTTTCCTAAATCCTTAGTAGTGGTGATTTTAATGTTATCTTTTTCTCCTTTAATAAATTTGATTTTTAAATTGTTTTTTATAAATAATGTTGCTTCATCTGATATGTATTTTTTATTATTATTTGATAATTTGTAGAGTGTTTTAAAATCAAAACACTGAGGGGTTTGGGTTAATATTAAGTTTTCTCTTTTCAGATTAAATATATTTGCTCCCTCTCTATATTTTACAGAATGATCAGTATTAGTATAAGGAACTACTGCTTTATTATTATTTAATTCTCTATTTAATCTTTTTAATAATTTAATTGAAAAATTTGGTCTAGCAGCATCGTGAATATATACATTTTTAAATTTCTTATTTTTAATATATTCAAGCGCTCTCTTTGATGACTCAAACCGCTCCAAACCACCTTTTATTACTTTTACAATTTTATCTTTTGGTTTTTTTATTTTTGAATTTGTTACTACAATTACTTCTTTGAATATCTTTGATTTTATTGCCTTTTCTATAGAGTGATAAATTAACGGTTTTCCATTTAAAATATGAAATTGTTTAAGGGTATTAGATTTAAATCTCTTACCTTTACCCGCCGCAAGTAGTATAAAACAGTCGCTCATGTTAATATTTTATAAGTAGTAATATACCTTTAAATTATGTTTGCTTTGTTAAAAAGAAATTTGTTTATAATAATAATTTTTATTTTTACACTATCATTAGGTTTCTTAACTTTTTTAACATTTATAGGCAAAAGTTTTATTAATCTGAATGAAAATAATCTTCAAATCTTATTAATATTTAACTTTATACTATTGATAATTTTTTTTGTTTTAATTTTTTTAGATATCAAAAATTCAATTAAAAATAACATAAATGTAAAAGGCGCAATAGCAAATAAAAAGTATATCATTTCATTTGGATTATTTACATTAATTCCATCATTATTAATTTCTATATTTTCTTTATTTATTTTTTCATTTGCTTTAGATAAATATTTTGACACAAAAATTACATCTGCAGTAAATAATTCATATGAAATAGCAAAAAATTATGTTGAAGAAAAAAGAAATAAAATTGAATCTGAAATAATTTTAATTGCTTTCGACTTAAATAAATACTCAAATTTGATAGATGAAAATCCTCAAAGATTTCAATCTTTATTAAATACCCAAAGAGTTATAAGAGATATTGACCAACTACATTTAATAAATGGAAACGGAGATTTAATTATTTCTGCAGCCAACTCTCCCTATAAAAAAATTGAAGACAGAGCTATAAAAATGGTTTTAAATGATGACAGGCCATTAAAAATAATAAATACATTTGAGAATAAATCTGCAGCAGTAATTAGATTGACTAATTATAATGATACATTTTTATATGTAGTAAAATTAATCGATAAAAATATATCTCAATATTTAATACAGTCTGAAGAAGCTGTAAATTTTTATTATACAGTTGAAAATCAAAGTTTAGGTATAAGAATTTCTTTTGCTCTAATATATATAGCCTTAGTTACATTATTATTATTTTTATCGATTACAATAGCTATTAGATTTTCATCTAGATTCTTTATATCAATTAATAATTTAATTTCAGCATCAGAAAAAATTGGTAAGGGAAATTTAGACACTAAAGTACCAGAGTTAAAAGCTGATAAAGAGATGGAGCTTTTAAATAAAAATTTTAATTTAATGATAGACAGACTAAAAAGCCAACAAGAAAAATTACTTACTTCTGAAAGACATGAAGCATGGGAAAATGTTGCAAGAAAACTTGCTCACGAAATTAAGAATCCACTAACTCCTATACAGTTGACAGTTGATAATATTAAGTCAAAGTACTTAAAAAATATTGAATTAGATAATCAAGATAAATTTAAAAACAATCTTCAAACAATACAAAAACAAATTCAACAAATTGAAAAATTAGTAAATGAATTTTCAGATTTTGCAAGAATGCCAAAGCCCTTATTAAAAAAAAATAATTTAAATAGAGTTATTAATGAAAATATAAACCTGATTAATAAAATAGACTCAAATATTAAAATCAAACTAATTAATCATTTGTCAAAAGACGTAAACATTAATTTTGATTTAGAACAATTTAATAGATTATTTTTTAATTTGATTAAAAATTCCTTGGAAAGTATTCAAGAGAAGACCGAAAAAGACAGTAAAATTGACAAAAATATAGATATAGAAATAAGGCAAAGAAGAGACTATATAATTGTCAATGTTATTGACAGTGGGACCGGTTTTAAAAACAAAAAAACTAAAGAGTTAATAAAACCATATTTTACAACTAAAAAAAAAGGAACAGGTTTAGGACTTTCAATTGTAGATAAAATTATAAGTGATCACAATGGATCAATACAATTTTTAAATCATAAAAATGGTGCAAAAGTACAAATTATATTACCAAATAAATAATTAGATGTCGGTTGAAATTTTAATAATTGACGATAATTCAGATATAAGACTTATATTAGACGAGCTAATAAAAGATGCTGGATATAAAACTAGGTTAGCTGCAAATTTTAATCAAGCTTTATTAGAAATAGATAAAAAACTTCCAGATGTTGCAATAATTGATGTTAAGTTAGACAAAGGAGATAACGACGGTATTCAACTTTTAGACCATATTAAACAAAAAAATAATGATATACCTGTGATTATGATCTCCGGCCATGCAAATATTGAGATGGCAATTAACTCTTTAAAATCTGGAGCTTTTGAATTTATACAAAAACCTTTTGACAAGGATAGATTGTTAAATTTCGTAAATAGAGCGGTTGAAAATTTTAATCTCAAAAAAGAAAATAAAAATTTAAATAACAAATTATTTCATTCTTTTGATCTTATTGGCAAAAGTAACAATATTCTGTCTATTAAAGATCAAATTGAAAAACTTTCGCAATCCGAAAGTAGAGTATTTATAAATGGCCCAACAGGCTCAGGAAAAGAATTAGTCGCAAGGAAAATATATAAAAAATCAAAAAGAAACAAGGGTCCTTTTGTAATTATAAATGGAGCCTTGCTGGATACAAAAAAATATGAATTGGAACTTTTTGGTGAAGAAAAAAAAGATGGTTCTATTTTGTATGGTGCATTTGAAAAAGCATCTGGAGGTGTATTGCTAATTGATGAAGTAACAGAAATTCCTTTAGAAACGCAATCTAAGATTTTAAGAGTAATCATTGATCAAAAATTTAAAAGATTAAATGGTAATCATGACATTAAAGTGGATGTAAGAATTTTTTGCTCAACTAGCAAAGATATATTAACTGAAATTAAAAATGGAAATTTTAGAGAAGATCTTTTTCACAGATTAAACGTTTTTAATATCAAAATTGATCCATTAACTAGGAGAATTGAGGATATTCCATTACTTATTGATTATTTTATAGTAAATATATGCAATACGTATAGATACAAAAAATTTTCAATAAAAGATAACAATTATCTTCTTAATTATGATTGGCCTGGCAATGTAAGAGAATTAAGAAATTTAATTGAACGTATAGCAATACTTTCACCTGGAGATAATCAGGACAAGATAATAAATATTATAAAAGAGTCACTATCTAGATCTTTAGATGAAAACTTTTCTGTAACAGATACTCTTTCAGTGCCACTTAGAGAAGCAAGAGAGACGTTTGAAAAAGAATACTTAATTTCACAAATAAAAAAATTTGGTGGCAATATATCAAAAACTGCCAAATTTGTAGGTATGGAGAGATCAGCCTTACATAGAAAGCTGAAAATTTTAGGTGTAAAGGATCTTAATTAAATGAATATTATCATATGTGGAGCCGGCAGAGTCGGTTCTACAATAGCGAAATTATTAACTGAACAAAATCACTCAATTACAGTAATTGATCAATCTGGTGACGATATACAGAAAATAAATGATAGCCTTGATGTTAAAGCTATAGTTGGAAAAGCAACTTCCCCGTCAGTTTTAGAAAGAGCTAATACTAGCGATGCTGATATGATTATTGCAGTCACTAGAAATGATGAGATCAATATGTTAATCTGCCAAATAGCATATTCAATTTTTAAAGTCCCAAAAAAAATTGCAAGGATCCGGTCTCAAGAATATTTAGATCCAAAATTTTCTTCATTATTCAATAGGGAAAATTTGCCTATCGATTATGTTATTTCACCAGAGTTAGAAATAGCAAAATCTATACAAAGAAAACTAGAAGCTCCAGGTGCCCTAGATAATGTACCATTTGTAGAAAATAAAATTAGACTTTTAGAGATACTAATAGATGATAACTGTCCAATAAATGGCATTAAACTGAACGATCTTACAAAAAAATTTCCTAAATTAAATGCATATATTTTAGGAGTTATAAGAAAAGATGAATTTAAAATTTTAAAGAAAAACGACTCCTTAGAACACAACGACAAAGCTTATGTTATGGTAAGCTCAAATCAAATGGAGGAAACTCTAAAAGTTTTTGGCCATAACGAAAAAAAATCAAATAAAATACTTATTATTGGTGGAGGAAATATTGGTTTTAACTTAGCTAAAAATATCGAAGAAACCTTTGAGTCTGCAAGAGTAAAAATAATAGAGAAAAGCAAAGAAAGAGCAGAATTAATTGCTAATGATTTAAATGACACAATTGTTATCAATGGTAATGGACTTGATGAAGATGTATTAAATGAAGCTAATATAGATGAAGTAGAGACAGTATTAGCTTTAACCAATGATGATGAGGATAATTTAATGGTAAGCGTGCTTGTAGAAAAGTTTTCTAAAGATAAAAGAACAATGGCCTTAATAAATAAACCAAATTATTCTCTTTTACAAACATCTTTGAAAATAGATGACATGATTGACCCAAGAATGGATACAGTTTCAAGTATTCTTAAACATGTGCACAAAGGCACTATAGAAAATGCTTATACAATCTTGAATGGTGATTATGAAGTTATTGAAGCAGAAATATTAGAATCTTCTGATTTAATAAACAAAGAATTAAAAGACTCTGATCTTCCAGACGATATAAGAATTGGATCTATACTTAGAGGAGATGAGTTCATAAAACCTAGCTCAAACTATAAATTTCAAAAAAATGATATAATTGTATTACTCTCTAAAAGAGATCAATTACCCACCGTAGAAAATTTGTTCAGAATAAGCTCTATTTAAAAAATTAATGAGCAGATTTAGTTTAATATTTATTGGATCATTTACTCTTTTAATAAGTATTTTTTCTTTTTTGAATATTATTTATTCGTACTACTTAAATTTATTTTTAAATATAAATACTTACTTTAATATTTTTTTATTTACTTTAATTCTTGGTTTGTTTTTAATTTTTTTTAAACGAATTGAATTTAAAAAAATTAATCTTTATGAGAAAATATTAATAGTAATAATAGGATATTTATTTTTTCCAGTAATTATTTCATTACCTTTTTACTTCAGTATAAATAATATTTCTTATTTAAACTCCTATTTTGAAGCAATATCAGGATTTACATCTACAGGTTTTTCTATTTTTTATAATATAAAACAATTAGATCAAACCCTAATTATATGGAGAGCATCATCACAATGGATTGGAGGGTTATATTTTCTATTTTCTCTTCTTTTATTAATAGATATTTTTGATGATAATTTAAAAAAATCATTAACAAATTACATATCATTCAATTCCTCTGAAACATTAAAACAGTCTTTAAAAATAATAATAATTTATTCATCAATTACTTTTATTATTTTTATATTTTTAAAATTAATAAATTTAAGGACTTTTGATTCTTTTAATTTATCAATGACAATAATTTCTTCTGGTGGTTTTTTGCCTATGGATAATTTTGATAGTTTATTTGTGAGTGATTTGAGTAAAATTATATTATCAATTTTAATACTATCATCTTATTTTAGTTTGTTTTTTATTTATAATTTAATTTTTTTTAAAAAAAATAATTTAAACTATTTAACTGAAGATTTTTATTTAGCATTATATTTAATTATAATAATAGCAATCTTGTTCATATTTTTTAATTCTGAAAATAATTTTCTAAATATTTTAGTTTCTTTATCTAGTAGTGTTTCAAATCTAGGTATTTCTTTTGAGAATATACCATCAAATTTATCTTTTATTTTTCTAATTTTAGTTATAATTGGTGGATCTTTTTTTTCTACAAGCTCAGGTTTGAGGGTAATTAAGATATTGAGTTTACTTAAATACTCCTTAAATAATTTGCTTTCCAATACCAAACCAAATCAAATTTATTTAAATAAAGTTTCTTTGTTAAAATCAAATACAGATAAATCTGATGTAAATAAATATTTTTTGACTGTTTTGGTTTTTATTATTTCACTTTTTGCTGTCTCAAGTTTATTGACCATATCAGGTATAAAATTTGAAAATTCATTTAAGTTAGGAATTTTAACAATTATGAATACTGTAAATTCATCTATGTATGGATTAGCTGATTTTAATTTTTATAGCATAAAAATTATGTCAAAATTTACCTTAATCTTATTTATGATTATCGGTAGAATTGAATTATTGACGATATTAATTTTGATAAAAAAATTTCTTTTCAAAAATTAATTTTGTATTATACGTTCATATCTTAAGCGCCCTTAGCTCAGCTGGATAGAGCAACGGTTTTCTAAACCGTGGGTCGGAGGTTCGAATCCTTCAGGGCGCGCCATATGTTCATACTTTAAGCATTTAATTTAAAACAAGATTAGTCTTGATAATTTGATATCTCAGATAAACAAGAAATGATGGGCTTAAATTATCATTGATGAAGATCCCTGTTTCTGCTTTACTTATGATAATTCAAATTAACTTTTGAATTATTTGTTAACAAATAAATTAATAACAAGAGGAAGAAATAATGTTTAAAATAGTAAAACAATTGACTTCTTTAGTTGCTGTATTTGCAGTTCTGTTTGCTTTTACAACTGAAACTATGGCTGCTAAGAAATCTAAAACTCTTAAAAATACTCAGAAAAAAGGTTTTGTGAGATGTGGTGTTTCACAAGGTCTTCCAGGATTTTCTAATGCTGATGCTGCAGGAAACTGGACTGGTGTTGACGTTGATGTATGTAGAGCGGTGGCTGCTGCAGTACTAGGTGATGCAAGTAAAGTTAAATTTACTCCACTAAGTGCTAAAGAAAGATTTACTGCACTTACATCTGGAGAGATCGATGTGTTATCAAGAAACACAACTTGGACGTTGTCTAGAGATGCTGACATTGGTTTAACATTTGTTGGTGTAAACTTTTATGATGGTCAAGGTTTCATGGTAAGAAAAAACTCTGGAATTAATTCAGTGAATGATTTCAAAGATGGTATTTCTGCATGTACAAACATTGGTACAACTACAGAGCTTAATATGAGAGACTTCTTTAATTCTAAGGGAATTTCATACGAGCCAGTAGCTTTTGAAAAAGCTGACGAAGTTGTTGCTGCTTATGATGCTGGAAGATGTGATACTTACACTACAGATAAATCAGGTCTTGCTGCGCAAAGAACAAAAATGTCAAATCCAGATGATCACATGGTATTACCTGAAACTATATCAAAAGAGCCTTTAGGCCCAGTTGTTAGACAAGGTGATGCTGTTTGGGAAGACATCGTAAGATGGTCACTAAACACAATGATCGAAGCTGAAGAATATGGCATTACATCTGCTAACGCTGATATGATGAAAACATCTGACAATCCAGCTATTAAAAGATTAGTTGGAGCAGAAGGTGAATTAGGTGCTGCTTTTGGATTAGATAATGAGTGGAGCTTAAGAATCATTAAGCAAGTTGGTAACTACGGAGAAAGCTACGAAAGAAATATTGCTGCTCCTGGAATTTTACCAGACAGAGGTCCAAACCAATTATGGACAAAAGGTGGAATTCTTTACGTACCACCAGCAAGATAATTGCTAATTAATTAATGAAAAAGGGCTAGATTTTTCTAGCCCTTTTTTTTATAAAATCTCCGTGAAATTTAATATCAAAAAAATTGCACCACAGTTATTAACACTTCTATTTGTAATATTGGTGTTTGGCTTCTTTTCATACAATGCTCAGCTAAATATGGAAAATCGAGGTATTGATTTTGGTTATGGTTTTCTTAGTCAAGAGTCTTCATTTGATGTTCAATTTTCCTTAATTGAGTATGATGGATCACACTCATATTTTAGAGCTTATTTAGTAGGACTTTTAAACACAATTTTAGTTTCAGTAATTGGTATAATTTTTGCAACTATAATTGGTGTAATAGTTGGTATTGCAAGATTATCTTCAAATTACTTGATTAAAAACACAGCAGCCTTTTATGTAGAATTTTTTAGAAACATCCCACTCTTATTACAAATTTTCTTTTGGTACTTTGCAGCTTTAAGAGCTTTGCCATTGCCTCAAGATACTGAGAGTATCATGGGAGTATTTTATTTGACAATTAAAGGTTTGTTTATCCCAGCTTTTATTTGGGAAAATTTTAATATTTTTTTATATTCAATAATTGCCGCAGTAGTATCGATTGTAGTAATTAAAAATTACGCGAGAAGAAAACAAGAAAATGAAGGAAAGCAAATACCAGTATTTTTAATATCAATAGGCTTATTACTTATTCTACCATTGTTAAGTTTTTTAATCGGAGGTGTATCACTAAGTTTCGAAATACCTGTTCTTAAAAAATTAGCTAAAACATCATATATTTATGAAGGTGGTGTTGGAATTCCTCCAGAGTTAATTGCCCTTACTTTAGCTTTATCATTGTACACAGCAACATTTATTGCTGAGTGTGTGAGAGCTGGCATACAGGGCGTTGGCAAAGGTCAAAAAGAAGCGGCAGCGTCTATTGGTTTAAATCCTAACCAAATTTTAAAATTAGTTGTTATGCCTCAAGCTTTAAGAATAATTATACCACCAACAACCAACCAATATTTAAATTTAACAAAAAATTCTTCTTTAGCTGCTGCAATTGCATATCCAGATCTAGTCCTAGTTTTTGCTGGAACTGCACTAATGCAAACAGGTAAGGCGATAGAAATAGTCTCAATAACAATGCTTACTTATTTGTCGTTAAGTTTATCTATTTCGGTTTTAATGAATTGGTATAACAAAAAAATTGCGATCAAAGAAAAATAAATGAATAATATAAATTTTTTAAAACCAGATAAATCAAACTTAAATTTATTTTTAATATTAGGATTATCTTTAGTGTTTATTAGTATTTTTGATGTATTTTTATCATCTTTCTTTAAAATAAATGCCACTGGCTTTTTGCCTACATCTATAAGTTTTTTATTACCATTAATAATTGGTTTTATTGGATTACACTTTATTAGGATTGAGTATTCTGGGATAAGAAGATTAGATGAAATTAATAAAAACTTTAATAACAATAATTTTAATGCTGTCCTATCATTATTAATTATCTTTATAATTATTAAATCAATACCACCAGTTTTAAGCTGGACTGTTATTGATGCAAATATTTCGGGCAATTCAAAAGAGGCTTGTACAGGAGACGGTGCATGCTGGACTTATATTAAAGTTTGGTTGAGAAGATTTATATATGGATTGTATCCAAATGAAGAGCAATGGAGAATTAATTTGTCTTTTATATCTTTATTGGCTCTTGGATCAGTAGGTTACTTTGCAACAGAGAAATTTAAAAAATACTTAACTTTATATTATGTAGTTATTTATCCAATTATTGCTTTCTTATTCATATTCTTTTTTATTTCAGGTGGTCCTGTATTCTTTGATTTTTCATATGGAATTATTGCAAGCGTTGTTGCAATTATTATTGGATTTTTTGTTCCAAATAAATTCAAATTATATTATTTTTGTTTTGTACCATTAGCAGTTTATTTATCTCTAAATCTTTTCATATTACCCGAGGAATATGTTGAACTAGGTAAATTAGACGGTTTAAATTGGGTTGAAACTGGTGCATGGGGTGGTTTGGCTTTGACTTTCATAGTTTCATTTTTCTGCTTAATTTTTTGCTTTCCAGTAGGTATGGCTTTAGCCCTTGGAAGAAGATCTGAACTACCATTTATAAAATATACCTCAGTTGTGTTTATTGAATTTTGGAGAGGGGTTCCATTAATAACTGTTTTATTCATGTCATCTGTTATGTTCCCAATGTTTTTACCTGAGGATTTCTTCTTAGATAAATTGGTAAGAGTTATAATTGCTATCTCTTTGTTTGAAGCGGCCTATGTAGCTGAGGTTATAAGAGGAGGGCTGCAAGCGCTCCCTCGAGGTCAGTACGATGCAGCAAAATCTTTAGGAATGGGATATTGGAAAATGCATATATTTGTAATTTTACCTCAGGCGCTAAAATTAGTAATTCCTGGTATTGCAAATACGTTTTTAGCTTTAGTAAAAGATACACCATTAATCTTGGTGGTTGGTTTATTAGAAATTGCTGGAATGCTTCAAATGGCAAAAACAAATCCTAAGTGGCTAGGATATTCAATGGAAGGTTATGTTTTTGCAGCTGTAGTATTTTGGATAATTTGCTATGCAATGAGTAAATATAGTTATAACTTAGAAGAAAAATATAAAACAGAGAGATAATGTCAGATACAATTATTCAAATTAAAGATGTAAACAAGTGGTTTGGTGATTTTCAGGTTTTAAAAGATATTAATTTGAATGTTGAAAAAAATAAAAAGATTGTTGTTTGCGGACCATCAGGTTCTGGAAAGTCTACCTTAATTAGATGTATAAATAGATTAGAAGAGCACCAACAAGGATCAATTATTGTTGATGGAAATGAACTTACAGAGGATACTAAAAATATTGAGCAAATAAGAGCTGAGGTTGGAATGGTTTTCCAACAATTTAATTTGTTCCCACATTTATCTATATTAGATAATTGTACTCTTGCTCCTGTTTGGGTTAAAAAAATGCCAAAAAAAGATGCTGAAGATTTAGCTATGAAACACTTAGAAAAGGTTCAAATTGCCGATCAAGCACATAAATTTCCAGGTCAGTTATCAGGAGGACAACAACAAAGATGTGCAATTGCAAGAGCTTTATGTATGGAGCCAAAAATAATGCTTTTTGATGAACCTACATCGGCATTGGACCCTGAAATGATTAAAGAAGTTTTAGATGCTATGGTAAATTTAGCTAAAGCAGGGATGACAATGATAGTTGTTACACACGAAATGGGCTTTGCAAAAGAAGTTGCAGATGAAGTTATCTTTATGGATGAAGGGATGATAGTTGAAAAAGCTGCAACAAATGAATTTTTTGCTAATCCAAAGAGCGATAGAACTAAGCTATTTTTAAGTCAGATACTTTAAAAATAATCATCTATTTTGCTAAAAAGGTTCTTGACAGGATCTTAAATTTTAAAAAAAAAGATATTTTTTAAAAAATTTTCTCTTGAAATACATCTTCTAATTCTATTAACTCAACAATATATTTTAATTAAAGAGGGGTCTTTGATGGAAGATAATTTCAATAAACATTTAGGCAATAAGCTTAAGCTTAGAAGGTTAGCTCTAGGTTTAACACAAACTAAGGTTGCAAAAGCTATAAACGTTACGTTTCAACAAATTCAAAAATATGAGAAAGGCACTAATGGTGTAAGCTCAATTAGATTACTTCAATTATCTAATTATTTAAAAGTGCCTATTAATTATTTTTTTGAGGATTTTTCTGAGTATCTTTTAAATTTAGAGAAATCAAAAGAAGGTCATATGAATGTAAATTATAATTTTTTGGTAAAGGTTTACTCAGAGTTAACACAAGATCAAAAAATTAAGTTTGGTAAAAATATTCAACTTTCTCAGCCAAGCATTACAAAGGTTGGATAAAGAATTTTTTGGCTCCTCGGGCAGGACTCGAACCTGCGACCAATTGATTAACAGTCAACTGCTCTACCAACTGAGCTACCGAGGAATAACAAATTGCAACTTACTTTTTTTTTAGTTTATCACAATAGTTTTTTTTGGAGGCAACGCCCGGAATCGAACCGGGATACAAGGATTTGCAATCCTCTGCGTAACCATTCCGCCACGTTGCCAGCAAATATACAATATTTGATAGATGACCTTATATAATTGATTTTTTAGATTAGTCTATAAATTTAAATCCTAATTTCATTATTGTTTATTGAAATGATTAATTTATAAAATATTTATCTAATGAGTGCTGATAAATATATCCATACTGATGTAGAAAATAAGATTTATTCTTACTGGGAAAAAAATAAACTTTTTGAACCCAAAGAAAATACCAACAAATTTTCAATAGTTATTCCTCCACCAAATGTAACTGGAAGTTTACATATGGGTCATGCTTTAAATAATTCTATTCAGGATTTATTAGTAAGATTTCATAGAATGAATAATTTTGAAACTTTATGGCAACCAGGTACTGATCACGCAGGCATAGCAACCCAAGCTCTTGTTGAAAGAAAGTTAGAAAAAGACGGCATAAAAAAAAATGATTTAGGTAGAGATAAATTTATTAAAAAGGTTTGGGAGTGGAAAAATGAATATGGAGATATAATTATTAATCAATTAAAAAAATTAGGATGTTCATGTGATTGGTCAAGAAATGCTTTTACTATGGACGAAAATCTATCTAAATCTGTTTTAAAAGTTTTTGTAGATTTATATAAAAAAAATCTAATTTTTAAGTCAAAGAAGTTAGTTAACTGGGACACTGTATTAAAAACTGCCATTTCTGATCTTGAGGTAGATCAAAGGGAAGTAAATTCAAAACTTTATCATATTAGATATCCTATCGAAAATAGTGAAGATTTTATAACCATTGCAACAACAAGACCTGAAACCATGCTGGGTGATACTGCTATTGCAGTAAATCCTAGTGACGAAAGATATAAAAAAATTGTTGGTAAATTTGTAACAATTCCTTTTGTTGGAAGAAAAATAAAAATCATAGAAGATGAATATGCTGATCCTGAACAAGGAACAGGAGCTGTAAAAATTACTCCAGCTCATGATTTTAATGATTATGAAGTTGGAGAAAGAAATAATTTAGAAATAATAAATGTTTTTACTGAAGATGGAAAAATAAATGAAAATGCACCAAAAGAATTTATTGGATTAGATAGATTTGAAGCAAGAAAACAATTATTAAAAAAATTAAAAGAAAATAATTTTTTTGTAGAAGAAGAAAATATTAAAAATAAAGTTCCATATGGAGATAGATCTAATTCAATTATAGAACCTTATTTAACAGAACAATGGTTTGCTGATGCAAAAAAACTATCCATAAAAGCTAAAGAAATTGTAAAAAATAAATCAACAAATTTTTTTCCTGAAAATTGGTCTAAAACATATTTTCAATGGATGGACAATATTGAACCTTGGTGCGTATCAAGACAACTTTGGTGGGGTCATCAAATACCTGCTTGGTACGGTCCTGATGGAAAAGTGTTTGTAGAGTATACTGAAGAGGAAGCAATCAAAGAGGCTAAAAATTATTATAAAAAAGATGTTGAATTAAAAAGAGATGAAGATGTACTTGATACTTGGTTTTCATCAGGTCTATGGCCATTCGCAACTTTAGGCTGGCCTAATCAAACTGAATATTTAAAAAAATTTTATCCAACAACAGTTTTGGTAACTGGTTTTGATATTATTTTTTTTTGGGTGGCTAGAATGATGATGATGGGAATGGCTTTTTTAGAAAAAGAGCCATTTAAAGATATTTATGTTCATGCTTTAGTTAGAGATGAAAAAGGACAGAAAATGTCTAAGTCAAAAGGAAACGTTATTGATCCATTGGATTTAATAGAGAAATATTCAGCAGATGCACTACGATTTACATTATTATCTATGGCATCTCCAGGAAGAGACGTAAAACTCTCAGAGGATCGAGTGAAAGGGTATAGAAACTTTTTAAATAAAATATGGAATGCAAACAATTTACTCAAACAAAATGATTGCAATTTCGATGAAATAAAAAAGCCTAAAGAAGTTAAGGTAAATATAAATAAATGGATAATATCTGAATATTATTCAATTAATAATCAGATTAAGCAAAATATAAAAGATTATAGATTTGATGAAGCTGCTAGAAACGTCTATCAATTCGTTTGGCATTCTTTTTGTGATTGGTATTTAGAACTATCAAAAACAATATTATATTCAGATGATAAATCCTCTATAGAGGAAGTTAAAAAAGTTTCTGCATATATTTTTAGAGAGATATTGGTTATCCTACATCCATTTATTCCATTTGTTACAGAGGAGATTTGGCTGAATAATAAATTAGATAAAGATGGTAGTGATTATTTAATGTTCGCCAATTGGAGTGATGAAAAACCTCAAGAAAGCCACGAATATAATGACGTAAGTAATATAATTGAAATTATAACATCAATTAGATCTTTTAAAAACGAGATAGGAGTTAGCCCAGGTTCTTTAATTGATGTCTCTTTAGCTAATACAAATTTAAAAACACAAGATTTTTTTAATAAAAATGAAATTGTGCTAAAAAAGTTAGGAAGAATAACTAATATATTATTAGAAGATCAAAAAAAATCATCTGCAAGTCTAATCATCAAAGGTGAGCTTTATAAAATGTATTTTGACCAGGATGTAGATATCAAAACTATTAAAGATACATTATTAAAAAAACACTCTAAAATTAAAGAAGAAATGGGTAAAATAAATATTAGACTATCTAAAAAAAGTTTTATTGATAGAGCTCCAAAAAACATTGTTGAACAAGAAAAATCTAACTTTAACAACTTAGAAAAAGATGCTAAAAAAATACAACTAACCTTAGAAAGTTTATAATGAAAAAATTTAACAAAAAGAAATTACCAAGCAGACATACAACTTTGGGACCAGATAAAGCATTTCAGAGGTCCTTTTATTACGCTATGGATTTGACAGAAAAGGATGTTGCTAAACCATTTGTTGGTGTTGTTTCTACATGGAATGAGGCTGCACCATGTAATATTGCTCTAATGAGACAAGCTCAATCAGTTAAAAAAGGTGTTTATCAATCTGGTGGAACCCCTCGTGAATTTTGTACAATTACTGTTACAGATGGAATAGCGATGGGTCATGAGGGAATGAAATCATCTTTAGTTTCGAGGGATGTGATTGCTGACTCAACAGAATTAACAGTTAGAGGTCATTGTTATGATGCATTAGTTGGTTTAGCAGGTTGTGATAAATCATTGCCAGGTTTGATGATGTCAATGGTAAGACTTAACGTTCCAAGTGTTTTTATTTATGGCGGCTCAATATTACCAGGAAAATTTAATGGTAAAGATGTGACAGTTGTTGATGTTATAGAAGGTGTTGGGAAATATCATTCTGGAAAAATGTCTTTAAATTCTTTAAGAAAATTAGAGCTTAAAGCTTGCCCAAGTGCAGGTGCATGTGGTGGACAATTTACAGCAAATACTATGGCGTGTGTATCGGAAGCAATAGGGTTAGCTTTACCTTACTCTGCAGGAACACCAGCACCATATACAAAACGAGATAAATATGCTGTTGAAAGTGGTAAAGCTGTAATGAATTTATTAGCAAAGAATATAAGACCAAGAGATATTGTTACAAGAAAATCATTAGAAAATGCAGCAACAATTGTTGCTGCAACAGGTGGATCAACTAACGCTGCACTTCATTTGCCTGCAATAGCAAATGAAATTGGAATTAAATTTGATTTAATGGATGTTGCAAAAATTTTTAAAAAAACTCCTTATCTAGCAGATTTAAAACCGGGTGGAAAATATGTTGCAAAAGATATGTGGTTAGCTGGTGGTGTACCAATGTTATTAAAAACTTTATACGAAGGTGGTTTTATACACGGTGAGTGTTTAACCGTTACTGGCAAAACAATGAAAGAAAATTTAAAAAATATTAAATTTAATTCAAATCAAAAAGTAATGAGAAAGTATAATAACCCATTATCACCAGATGGTGGTGTAGTTGGGTTAAAAGGAAATCTAGCTCCAGAGGGAGGAATTGTAAAAATTGCAGGCTTAAAAAAATTACAATTTACCGGAAGAGCTAGATGTTTTGATAATGAAGAAGTAGCATATAAGGCAGTAAAAAATAAAAAATATAAAGAGGGTGATATAATTATAATAAGATATGAAGGGCCAAAAGGTGGTCCCGGAATGAGAGAGATGCTTCAGACTACAGGTGCAATTTATGGACAAGGAATGGGTGAGAAAGTTGCACTAATCACAGATGGAAGATTTTCTGGAGCTACTAGAGGATTTTGCATTGGTCATGTTGGCCCAGAAGCTTCAGTAGGTGGTCCAATAGCTCTTTTAAGAAATGGTGATATCATCGATATAGATGCAAAAAAAGGAACTATCAATGTAAGATTAACAAAAAAACAGTTGGCATCTAGACGTAAAAAATGGAAACCAAAAAAGATTAATTTTGGAAATGGAACGTTGTGGAAATATGCACAAACAGTTGGACCAGCTTACTTAGGAGCACCTACACATCCTGGGGGCAAAAACGAGGTTAAAGTTTACGCGGATATTTAAACATGAAAATTAGACCTGTAATTCTTTGTGGAGGAGCAGGGACAAGACTTTGGCCTAATCAAAAAAAACATCAAGCAAAACAGTTTATTAATTTTGGTAATTGGACTTTATTAGGTAAAACATTAGAAAGAATAAAAGGCTCAATTTTTGATAATCCAGTAATCAGCACAAATGCAAAATACCTTAAACAAGTAAAACAGCATTTAAAAAAACATAAAATCAAAAAATATAAAATTGTTTTAGAACCAGCTAAAAAAAATACAGCTCCAGCTATTTTAAGTACTGCCTTAATAAAGGATATTCCAGACAATCAACCATTAATGTTCTTCTCATCAGATCATTTAATAGAAAAAGTAAATATTTTTAACAATGCTATTTATAAAAATAAATCTAATTTGACCGATCAAAATATATTTATCTTTGGCATAAAACCTAAATCTCCCTCAAGCGAATATGGCTATTTTCTTACAAAAAAAGTTAATGGAAATATTAATAAAGTAACAAAATTTATTGAAAAACCAAAAGAAGTAAAAGCAAAACAAGTTATTAAAAAAAATGGCTATTGGAACTCTGGTATGTTTTTTCTTAGAAAAGACTCTATAATTAATAACTTTAAAAAATATCAGCTTAAAACATTTAAAAACTGCCTAGATGCAGTTAATAAAGCTAAATATAAATCTAACACTTATTATTTAAATAAATCCTCATTTTTAAAAGCTACAGCTAAATCATTTGATTATGCCATTTTAGAAAAAACAAAACAAATAAATGCAATTAAATTAGATATTCCTTGGTCAGATCTTGGAAGCTGGAAAGAAATATTAAAAATGTATGACAAAAATAAACGTAAATACATTAAAAAGAAGAATATTTATTATCGACCTTGGGGAAAATACACAAATTTATTTGAAGGTAATGAATTTTTAATCAAAGAATTGTACGTAAAACCAAAAGGGATTTTGAGTTTACAAAAACATCATCACCGAGCAGAGCATTGGTTGGTAACACAAGGAAATGCTAAAATTACGCTTAATAAAGATATTATAATCAAAAAGCCTGGTGAACATATATTTATTCCACTTGAAGCAATCCATAGAATTCAAAATCCTAGCAAAAAGCCTGTTAAAATTTTTGAAGCACAAGTTGGATCAATACTTAAAGAAAGTGATATTGTTAGATATCAGGATGTTTACGGTAGAGTAATATAAATTTTATAACATGGATGGTATTGTATTTGCAGTTGTTTTAGTAGCTGCATTGCTTCATGCAACATGGAACGGTTTTGTCAAAAACCACAACGATAAAACTGTTGCAGTTACAGGGATTGTTCTAGGTCACGCACCATTATCGTTATTAGCAATTTTATATTTTCCAGCTCCAAATGTAGATAGTTACATTTTTATAATTATAAGCATATTTATTCATCAAGGTTATCAATGGTTTTTATTAAGATCTTATCAAGTTGGAGATCTTACTAAAGTTTATCCAATAGCTAGGGGAACTGGACCATTAATTACAACTTTTATATCCATTCTGTTTTTAGGAGTTGTTCTTGATAAATTCGTTATTTTTTCAATATTATTTTTATGTTTTGGAATTTTTTTACTCGGAGCAAATAATTATAAAATAAGTAATTTAAATGAAATAAAATATCCATTGATTACAGGAGTATTTATTGGGTCGTACTCTTTAATTGATGGTTACGGAGCAAGGATTAGCGAGTCAGCAATATCTTTTATGAGCTGGTCATTTCTTATCAATGCATTAATTTTTCCATTTGTACTTGGAATAATAGGGGAAAAAAAAGTTTTACAACGCGTTTATAATGAAGGTAAAAAAATCTTTATTTATGGAGTAACACTTTCTTATGCAAGTTATGCTTTAGTAGTATGGGCCTTCACAAAAGCACCAATACCGGTTGTTACATCGTTAAGAGAAACTAGTATTTTATTATCAATTTTTATTGGATACTTTCTTTTGAAAGAAAAAATGAATTTATTAAAAATTTCCTCTATAGTAATTATTTTAATAGGTGTGATAGGAATAAAATTATTTTAGTATAATGGAACTTTTAATTGTAATCTTATTATTAATAATAGGTTTATTAACTTTTCTTTTACTTAAAAAAGAAAGAGTATTAGGAATTAAACCTGAGACAGCTAGTAAGAATACAGAAGTTAAAATTGTAGAAAATAAAGAGTATAGAAAAAATATATTTGATTTACTAAATAGTATACCTGAAGGTATTTTAATTTTAGATAAATCAAAAAAAATTATTTTTAGTAATAATTCATCAACAAAATTGTTTGATACTAAAATAAATGAAAATATAAGTGGTTCTTTAAGAAATCCTGACCTATTAAGCTCGATTGATAAAATTTTTGAAGATAAAAATATACCAGACTTTGAAATTGAAATAAGAAATAAAGCTGTTTTAAGATTAAATATAACAATTTATCTTGATAAAAATAATTTATTTTTTGATGAAGTTACTTGTGTTTTATTTATTAGAGACCTAACAGAATTCCATAAATTTCAACAACTTAAA
Source organism: Candidatus Pelagibacter sp. RS40 (assembly GCF_002101295.1). NCBI lineage: Bacteria > Pseudomonadati > Pseudomonadota > Alphaproteobacteria > Candidatus Pelagibacterales > Candidatus Pelagibacteraceae > Candidatus Pelagibacter > Candidatus Pelagibacter sp. RS40. The sequence continues at coordinate 9,879 of NZ_CP020778.1, read as the reverse complement.
TCTGATTTTGTAGCTAATGTGTCTCATGAATTAAGAACCCCACTACAATCCATAAAAATGGGTTTAGAAACAATTGATAATATTAAAGATTTAAAAGAAAATAATGAGTTGAATAATTTGATGCCATTAATGACTTCACAGTCTGAGAGAATGGAAAATTTAATTAGAGATTTATTATCATTATCAAAAATTGAATTACAGGAACATATACGACCAACCCATGAAATAGATCTTATAGAATTGATTGATTATGTTATTAAAACTTATGAAAAAATCATAAGTAAAAATAATATTAGTATTAAATTTAACAAAACTGATAATCTTAAAATAATTGGTGATAGGGATAAATTAATAGAAATTTTTACTAATCTTATCGATAATTCAATTAAATACAGTGATAAAAATAAAGAAGTTACAATCACTGCTAAAAAAGATGGTGATTTTAATATTGTTTCAGTTGCTGATAAGGGAATAGGTATACCAAAAGAATCTATACATAGAATCACAGAGAGATTTTTTACTGTTGATCCGAGTAAAAGTAGAAGTGTAGGTGGTACAGGTCTTGGTTTAGCAATTGTAAAACATTTAGTTTCACAACATAGAGCAGAGATGGATATTAATAGTGTTGAAAATGAAGGAACAACGATAGATATCAAATTTAATTCTTTATAATTCAACCAAAAAGTTAGTCATTGTAATAAAAGTTTAACCTTACTTTAATAAAATATTTAAAAATTAATTTTATTTAGATCACATTATGAATCTAATAAGGAGAATTATGAATAAAATAATAAGTGTAATATTTGGATTTCTTTTAGTATTAAGTTTTACAACAAATAGTTACTCAAGAGACCAAATCAAAATTGTAGGGTCATCAACTGTTTACCCTTATGCAACAGTGGTTGCTGAAAAATTTGGAAAAAGCGGAAAATTCAAGACCCCAGTTATTGAAAGCACAGGTACTGGAGGAGGTATGAAATTATTTTGTGCAGGTGTAGGAGCTAATCATCCCGATATAACAAATGCCTCAAGGGCAATTAAACCAAAAGAAAAAGCATTATGTGAAAAAAATGGAGTTTCAGAAATTATTGAAATTGTAGTAGGTAATGATGGAATCTCATTTGCACACGCTGTTAGTGCTCCAGATGCAGATTTTACAAAAGAGCAATTGTGGAGAGCTTTAGCTGCAAAAGTTGATGTTGATGGCAAACTTGTTGAAAATCCATACAAAAAATGGAGTGATATAGATGTAAGTCTTCCAAACAAAAAAATTGAAATATTAGTAGCTCCACCGACTTCAGGAACAAGAGATGCTTGGAATTCTCTAGTAATGGTAAAAGGATGTACCAAAACAGCAAAATCTTTATATGAAGCAAACGGTAAAAAACCAAAAAAAGCTTGCACTAGAATTAGAGAAGATGGTTATGCTGTTGAAGCAGGTGAGAACGATACCCTTATTGTTCAAAAGCTAACATCAAACCCTGATGCATATGGTTTCTTTGGTTATAGTTACCTAATAGCAAATAAAGACAAGGTCAAAGCTGCATCAGTTGAAGGTGTTCAGCCTTCTCTAGAAGGTATTCAAGATTATTCTTACCCTATAGCTAGACCACTTTTCTTTTACGTTAAAAAAGCTCATGTTGGTGTAATACCAGGCATACAAGAATACTTAAAAGAATTCACATCAAAGAAAGCTATGAGCAACAGAGGATATCTTGCAAAAATAGGGTTAGTTCCTTTAGCATCTGATAAATACAAAGTTACTAGAACTGCTGCTATAGATCTAAACGTTATAAATATAAAATAAACAATTAACTTTTAAAAAGGCCAGAAACACTGGCCTTTTTTTCAATTACAGATTTAAATTGTAACAATTTTGTAACATTTAAAATGTAACTATTATTGCGAATGAATTTCGCACTAATATTTTTAATAATAATATTTTCAATTTCATTGTTTTTTTATGGAAAATCGAAAACTAGAAGTTTAGCACTACAAAATAATTTAAAATTAAACGCGTTACCAAAGTTTTATGGATACTATTTAGTTTTATGGTGCTCAATACCATCTTTAGTTTTTCTGTTGATATGGACGTTATTTGAACCAATAATTATCAAATCAATCATTATAGACAATGCTGCTAAATTAGGAGCAAATATAAGTGATAAAAACGAAGCAAATTTAATTTACGAAAAAATTAAAGCAATACATCTTGGAACATATTTTGGAGATATAGATAATATTTTACAACAAAGTGCTTTGTCATATTCTAAATTTATAGGTTTATTTACAAATTCAAAAATAGTTTTAATTTTTTCAGTTATTATAGGCTCAATACTTTACTCATTAAAAAAAATAAAAAACAATAATAAGGCAAGAGATGATGTTGAAATTATCTTAAAAGGTTTATTGTTTGTATCATCTCTAATAGCAATTTTAACTACCTTAGGAATAATTTTCTCACTACTTTTTGAAAGTATTAAATTTTTTTCTGTCATAAATATATTCGATTACTTATTTGGTACAAACTGGAGTCCTCAAAGAGCTTTTGTTAGAGATGCTTCTTCTATAACAGTTGCTGAATATGAAGAATTAAAAGACGCTTTTGGTTTCATTCCTTTAATTGCAGGAACCTCATTTATTGCATTGATAGCTATGTTTGTTGCAGTTCCAATAGGATTATTTTCTGGAATATATATGGCAGAATATGCTTCAACTAAAATTAGAAGGATATCTAAACCAATTATAGAAATTTTAGCAGGCATCCCAACTGTTGTTTATGGTTTTTTTGCAGCTCTTACTGTCGGACCATTTTTTAGACAATTTGGTGAAAGTTTAGGATTAACTGTATCATCAGAGAGTGCTTTGGCTGCAGGTCTAATCATGGGCATAATGATTATCCCCTACATTTCATCTTTATCTGATGATGTTATTAATTCTGTTCCGCAATCATTAAGAGATGGTTCTTATGCGGTGGGTGCAACAAAATCTGAAACAATAAAGCAAGTTGTAATACCAGCTGCTTTACCAGGAATAATTGGGTCTGTATTGTTAGCTGTATCTAGAGCAATTGGAGAAACAATGATAGTTGTTATGGCAGCAGGTTTAGCTGCAAATCTTACTATTAATCCACTTGAATCAACAACAACTATTACAACTCAAATAGTGATGATACTAGTGGGCGACCAAGAGTTTGATAGTCCAAAAACGCAATCTGCTTTTGCATTAGGGTTAACTCTTTTCGTTGCAACATTGATTTTAAATTATGTGGCTCAAAGAGCTGTTAAAAAATATAGAGAAAAATATGACTAAAGAAAAAAGGTTAAAAAAGAGACATAACGCTGAAAAAAGATTTAGATTTTATGGATTAGCTTCAATATTTTTAGCATTGTTATTTGTATTAATTTTAGTTCAAAATATATTTTCTAAAGGTAGCTCAGCTTTTATGAAAACAGCAATAAATGTTGATGTTTTTTATGATCCAGAGCTCTTAGGAGTCAAAAATGGAGCTACAAAAGATGAAATTCTTGAAGCAGATTTTTTTGATATAACAATTGAGACTCTTCTCAAAACATATCCTACTAATAATTTAGATGAGGAAAATCAGCTTATTGATTTATTTACCACTGATGCTGAGTTAGAAATTAAAAATGCATTAATAAATAACAGTAATTTATTAGGAAAAACTGTAAATTTAGAGATAACATCTTCTGATGATATAGATCAGCTTCATAAAGGAAATTATCCTAGAGATTTACCTGAGGAAAGAAGAAGAATATCTAATTTTCAATTAAGTATTTATGATAATTTTTTAGAAAACAAGAAGATTATAAAAAATTTTAATAATTATTTTTTTAAAAATGGTGATTCAAGAGATCCTGAGATTGCTGGAATTGGTGGTGCTTTAGTTGGATCATTTTATAGTATATTGATTTGTCTATTATTGTCTTTTCCAATTGCAGTTTTAGCTTCAATATATTTAGAGGAATTTGCTCCAAAAAATAAAATTACTGATTTTATTGAAATCAATATTAATAATCTTGCTGCTGTTCCATCAATTGTTTATGGATTACTAGCTCTTCAAATTTTACTAGCAACTATTCAGTTGCCCAGATCAACCCCATTGGTAGCTGGAATAACTTTAGCTTTAATGACATTACCTAGAATAATTATACCTTGTAGGGCGTCTTTGAAAGCTGTGCCTCCTTCAATAAGAGAAGGTGCACTTGCAGTTGGAGCTTCAAAATTTCAATCAGTTTTTCATCATGTTGTACCATTAGCATTGCCTGGCACTTTATCAGGAACAATTATAGGATTAGCTCAAGCTTTAGGAGAAACAGCACCTTTGATCTTGATTGGCATGGTGGCATTTGTTGTTGATATTCCATCAACACCTATTGATCCTTCATCTTCTTTACCTGTTCAAGTTTATCTATGGTCTGAGTCAGCAGAAAGAGGTTTTGTTGAAAAAACATCAGCAACAATCATGATGTTGCTAAGTTTTTTAATTGTAATGAATTTTTTAGCAGTATATTTAAGACAAAAATTCGAAAAAAGATGGAACTAAATGTCTGATATTAAAATTAAATCAAAAAATTTGAATGTTTATTATGGTAATAAACAAGCTTTGTTCGATGTAAACCTTGATTTAAACGAAAAAGAGGTAACAGCATTAATTGGACCATCGGGATGTGGAAAATCTACTTTTATTAGATGTATTAACAGAATGAACGATGTCATCGATATATGCAAAGTTACAGGAAATATAGAGATAGATGGAATTGAGATAAATAGTAAAGAATTAGACGTAGTTTCATTAAGAGAAAGAGTTGGTATGGTTTTCCAAAAACCAAATCCATTTCCCAAAAGCATTTATGATAATATTTCTTATGGTCCAAAAATTCATGGAAAAGGTGAAAGTAAAAATGAACTAGATGAAATTGTTGAAAATAGTTTGAGAAAAGCAGCTTTATGGGAAGAGGTAAAAGATAGACTAAATGAACCAGGAACTGGATTGTCTGGTGGTCAACAACAAAGACTTTGTATAGCTAGAGCTATTTCTGTAAATCCTGAGGTAATATTAATGGATGAGCCATGCTCCGCTCTAGATCCCATTGCAACTGCTAAAATTGAAGAATTAATCGATGAATTGAAAAAAACTTACACTATTGTGATTGTTACTCATTCTATGGCTCAAGCTGTTAGAGTTTCACAAAAAACAGGGTTTTTTCACTTAGGTAAGTTAATAGAAGTTGGTAAAACGGAAAAAATTTTCAAAAACCCTGACAATAAAATGACACAAGACTATATTACAGGTAGATTTGGATAAACATGAGCAATGAACACACAGTAAAATCATACGAAGAGGAATTACAGCACCTAACTGACTCTGTCATAAAAATGGGTAGTTTAACAGAAACACAGTTAGTAGATTCAATGGATGCCATAATTAAAGTAGATAAGGATTCAATTGATAAAATAATCAAAAGTGATGAAGAAATAAATAAATTCAGATCAAAAATAGACACTCAAATAATGACATTACTTGTAAAGAGAGCTCCAATGGCTATTGATTTAAGAGAAACAATTAGTTCTTTAAAAATCTCACAAGATTTAGAGAGAATTGGTGATTTATCAAAAAGTAATGCAAAAAAAATTAAGCCCTTGCCATTAGATTTACCGGAAGAATTATTATCAAATCTAAAAAGACTAGGAGATTTGGTCATAAAACAATTAAATGATGTGATAGATAGCTATGTAAATAAAAATTTTGATAAAGCTAAAGATGTTTGGGAAAAAGATGAACAGGTAGATGATCTAACATATATAGCTATGGAAAGTGTTATTGAATTTTTATCAAAAGACAAAAAAAATTTAGATTTTTCAACGCATCTAATTTTTGCAACTAAAAATTTAGAAAGAGCGGGTGATCATATAACCAATATAGCTGAGTCCATATGTTACTTAATTAAAGGTGAATATTTAAAGGGAAATAGACCTAAAGGTAAAGTTATTCAAGAGTAACATGAGTGGCAAAATATTTATTATTGAAGATGAACCTTCAATAATACAATTAGTTCAACACAATCTTGAGAAAGAGGGATTTATTGTATCATCATCAACTAATGGAAATAATGGTTTAAAAGAACTAAAGAAATTTGAACCACATTTGCTTCTTTTAGATTGGATGCTACCAGATCTATCTGGAGTAGAAATTTGTAAAAATATTAGGAAAGATATAAAACTAAAAAGCCTACCAATAATAATGCTAACCGCAAAAGGTGAAGAAGAAGATAAAATAAAGGGTTTAGATAGTGGTGTAGATGATTATTTAACAAAACCATTTAGCTTCAATGAATTATTAGCAAGAATTAAAGCTGTACTTAGACGATCAGATCCTAAAATAGTTTCAGATTATATCGAATTTGATGATTTAAAATTAAACAGAAATGAAAGAAGAGTTTTTAGAAGTGATATTGAAATTACACTTGGTCCAACAGAATTTAGATTACTTGAATTTTTTTTATTAAATCCAAAAAGAGTTTATTCCAGAGATCAGATACTTGAAAATGTTTGGCCAAATAACATTAATGTTGAAAGTAGAACTATTGATGTTCACATAAGAAGATTAAGAAAATCAGTAAATTTAAAAAACAAAAAAGAATTAATTAGGACTGTTCGATCTGCTGGATATTCCTTAATTTAATTACTTTTATAAAATTAAAATACAATTTTTGAGATACCAATTACAAATAATGGAATTTGTAATCCAAAATTAGTTAATATGGCCTTATCCTTTAATAAAAAACCCGATATTGTCCATCCAACTACACCAAGACCATGAAAATATATATTTATCGGATATATATTTAAATTTGTTAATAATATTCCAATTAGAACTAAAAATGTACTTATCCACTTAAGATATTTTTTTAAAAACATATAACTCCTTTCGTATTACTTATGACACTTATGTTAAAGATTTGTTAAATTTGTTAACTTTATAAGAAATTAACTATGTATCTATGGATAAAATATCCACCGATTAGAAACATTAAACCTGCAATATAAATTATGAAAAAATTCATATTAAAAGATTTTGCAAAGAAGAAGGGTACAAAGAATAAGTAACTTGCTGGTACTGCAATAAATATACTTTTCGTAAACATCACTGTTTTTTCTGTATCATTGTGCTCATAATACGAAAACAGTATCGCTATTAGTGATACCAAAGGTAATGCTATAATAAATCCAGCCAGCTTAGGATTTTGACCAGCCAACCAACTCGAAAAAGCAACAATTAAACCTGCTGCAATAACTTTAAAAAGAAAGAATAACATTTGTGAAAATATTTTTTGTAATATGCAAATTATTTAATTGAACATTTTTTACAAAGTCCAAAAAATTCAAGGTTATATTTTTTAAATTTCATGCCAGCTTTATTTTGAAAACTTTCTAAATATTTGGATAATTTATTATCGCTTATTTCACTTACCTCTTCACAACTTTCACATATGGAGAAGGCAGTTGCTTTTGATATTTGGCAATTAGAGTTTTTACATGCAACGAAAGAATTTCTACTTTCAATTTTATGAATTTTTCCAATTTCAACTAATTTATCTAAGGCTCTATAAACCTGTAAAGGCGCCTTAATTCCCTTTTTTTGTACATTGAATAATATTGAATATGCTTTAATTGGCTCTTTTGCTTTTTCAATTATATCAAAAATGATTTGCTGATTTTTTGATAGTATTTGATGTTTATCCATATTTTGCATTTTATTCATAGTTGATCAGTTTTTCAATTGAACAGATTGTTTAATTTTAAATAATGACAGTATAAATAAAAATAAAGCTGCAGCTATTATTGATGGACCTGAAGAAGTATTAAATTCTAAAGAGGTAAATAATCCAATTATTACTGACAATACTCCGCCAATAATTGAAAATATTACCATTTTAATTGGACTGTCCGAAATATTTCTGGCCATAGCAGCTGGGATAATTAACATTCCTGTAATTAATAATAACCCAACCATTTTTATCGAGATAGCAATAATTGCAGCCATTAAAATTGTAAATATCGCTTTTGCTCTATCAGGATTAAGTCCCTCAGCTTCTGCAAGTTCATAATTTACTGTAGATGCAAATAACGGTCTCCAAATTAACTTTAAGATTAGTAAAATAAGAGCTCCACCAAACCATATTATAATTATATCATTTAATGTTACTGCTAATATATCACCAAAAAGTAATCCCATTATATCAAATCTAATAAATGTTAAAAATCCAATCACAACCAATCCAACTGCTAATGATGAGTGTGCTAACAATCCTAACAACGCATCTCCAGGTAAATTAGTTTTTTTTTGAAGTTGAATTAAAATTAAAGCAATTATAGATGAGATGATAAATACCGATAAAGCGATATTAAATTGAAAAGAGTAAGCCATTGTAACACCTAGCAGCGCAGAGTGTGCAAGAGTATCTCCGAAATAAGATAATCTTCTCCAAACTACAAAACAACCAAGAGGCCCCGTAACGATAGCAACACCTAATCCTGCAACTAAAGCTCTTATAAAAAAATCATCAAACATTTAATTTTTTTTTATTTCTCCATCGTTGGAGTGAGTATGATCATGTTTATGTTCATAAATAGCTAATGTTTTAGAGGCTTGTTCACCAAACAGCGCTTTATATTCATTGTTTCTTGCAACATCAATTGGAGAACCTGAGCAACACACATGACCATTGAGACAAACTACATGATCAGTAGCACTCATAACTGTGTGAAGATCATGGGATATAAGTAAGATACCACAATTTAATTCATCAGATATTTTTTTAATTAATTCGTAAAGGGCAATTTCACCTGTAAAATCTACTCCTTGAACAGGCTCATCTAAAACTAGCAATTCGGGTTTTTTTGAGATAGCTCTTGCAAGTAAAACTCTTTGAAATTCTCCTCCTGATAGACTTCCTAAATTTTTATTTTTGAGATGGATAACACCAGTTAATGACAATGCTTCATCTATATCTTCATTTTTAATATTTTCAGTTAACACCATAAAATCACTTACTCTTAGAGGTAGGGTCCAATCAATTGAGATTTTTTGCGGTACATAGCCAACTTTATTAGTATATTTTTCAACTTCACCCTCAATTTTTTTGAAAATTCCCAATGCTATTTTAGCAGTTGTACTCTTTCCAGATCCATTAGGACCTATAAGTGTAACAATTTTACCTTTTTCAACTTGAAAGGACACACTTTGTACAAGCCACTTATTCTTTATTCGAAAACCTGCATTTTTTAATTTAACTAAAATATTATCGTTCATATATTTTCACTTGACTTCAGAATGTTATATTATTACATAATGTTATAATATAACAATAATTATAAACCATAAAACATGAAATATCTTAAAAAAACACCTTTAATAATATCTTTTTTATCATTTATCACATTTATAACATCTGTTAATGCGGATGTTAAAGTAGTTGCATCTATAAAGCCTATACATTCTCTAGCTAGTTATTTAATGGATGGAGTAGGAAAACCTGATTTAATTGTAGATGGATATGCATCTCCACATGGATTTGCTATGAAACCTTCTCACGCAAAAATGCTACAAGAAGCTGACTTAATTTTTTGGGTCGGTGAAGACATAGAAGCATTTCTAGAAAAGCCTTTAAAATCTATTGGAAAAAAAGCTGAAAAAATTGAATTAATGGAAATTAAAAAACTTACTAAATTAAAATTCAGAGAAAGAAATATTTTTGGTGATCACGGTGATCATGGTCATGACGAACATGCGAAAAAAGATGATCATGACGATCACGACCATGACGAACATGCAAAAAAAGATGATCATGACGA